>CAZXTW010000317.1:0-6991 GCA_964643525.1 uncultured Roseivirgaceae bacterium | reverse complement strand
CCCTGGTACCGCGCATGCAGGCCGGCGGGCGTTTATTTTATATAGGTGCTGGCACCTCTGGTAGGCTAGGCGTGGTAGATGCCTCAGAATGCCCACCCACTTTTGGTGTGCCGCACGGCATGGTAGTTGGTTTAATGGCCGGTGGCGATGGGGCCATGCGCAAAGCCGTTGAGTTTGCTGAAGACGACCAGGCACAGGCCTGGAAAGATTTGGAAGCGCACCAGATTAACCGCCAGGATACCGTAGTAGGCATTGCCGCCTCTGGCCGCACCCCTTATGTAGTAGGTGGCCTCAAAGCAGCCCAGCAGCATGGCCTGGTTACTGCCTGCATTACAGCCAACCCAGGTGCACCCGTGGCACAGTACAGCAACCACCCCATTGAGGTGGTGGTTGGGCCAGAGGTAATAACAGGCAGTACCAGAATGAAGGCCGGTACAGCACAAAAGCTGGTGCTGAACATGATCAGCACCGCAGCCATGGTGGGCCTTGGCAGGGTTAAAGGCAACAAAATGGTTGACATGCAGCTTACCAACCACAAACTGGTAAACAGAGGCACCCGTATGCTTATGGAAGCCCTTGCCATTAATGAGGCTGAAGCAGCCCAATTACTAAAGCAACACGGCTCGGTACGGGCCGCCATTAACGCCACAAAGCCCGATGCACCAAATTGAACCCTACTACCGGTGGGATGTGCACTATGATGCATCGGCCGATGAGCGCTCACCATTTTATGGCAAAGAGTACAATTACGACTTATACTCTGAAAACATATACGGGTATTATATTGACCCGGCCTGGGACTTTATAGGCTCTGAAACCCTGTACATAAAGCTGCTATATGTAGATTATTATAAAGGTGGCGCTATTATAGAATTTATTGGTGAGTGGAATGACGCCATAAACAATGACATTATGCACCTGAAGCGCAATATTATTGAGCACATGGTGCGGCAGGACATTAACCAGTTTGTTTTAATTGGTGAGAATGTAATGAACTTTCATGGCTCTGACGACTGCTACTATGAAGAGTGGTTTGAAGAGATAGACAGCATTTTTGACCATGGCCGCCATGGGTGGATTGCAGGCGTAAACTTTAGAGATTTTGTGGTTGAAGAGATGCAGCAGTACAATGTAGATTCTTATATTAACTTTGGCGGCAAACTAGATATTGCCAACTGGCGCACCATGCACCCTAATCATTTTTATGAGGTTATAAACAAAATAATAAGCCAGCGAATTGACCTGGTCTAGGGTTACTGGGGCGCTACTCTACTGGGGTTACCTGGGCCATTTCTGATACCGTAAAGTACTTGCCTGTTTTTAGCTCAAGGCATAATGCCCTGCTACGGCGTTTTTTCTGCTTTTCAAACACTCGTTTATCTAAAATAAACTGAGCCCCCTCTTGCAGGTCAGATAAATAGATGGTGGCTTCTTTTAAATCGTAC
Organism: uncultured Roseivirgaceae bacterium; assembly: GCA_964643525.1. Classification (GTDB taxonomy): domain Bacteria; phylum Bacteroidota; class Bacteroidia; order Cytophagales; family Cyclobacteriaceae; genus CAZXTW01. Next base: position 5,546 of record CAZXTW010000317.1, on the reverse strand, counting down.
TTATGCAATGCGCGCGCCAGGGCAGGGTCTGCCAGTGATGAGGCCTTGGGGTTGGCCATATGCTGTGTCAGGGTTGCCAATAGGTCGGCCGGAAATACCTCAGCTATTAAAACTGGCTGCATTAATTCCTTAAAGGCAGTTTTCCATTCAATACCATGGGGCTGCACACGGCTGCCATGCTGCTCAAAAGTAACAAGGTGCGCTACCTCGTGTACATAGGTAACTAAAAAAGCATACGGGTTTAAATCATGGTTAACCGTAATGGTATGCTTTTTAACTTTGGGGTTGTATCGGTAGTCACCCAATTTGGTATTTCGGCTGCGCGACACCTTAAAATGAAACCCATATTGCTGCCACAAGTCAAAGGCATAGTCGGCCGTGTTTACCGGAAAATACTTATGAAAAACACTGTGGTTATTCATACAGTCTCTTCAAAATGGGTTAGTATGGTCAGCAGCTCACTAATCAAGGTCACGCCGGCGGGTAGTGTCCTGATCGCCTTCAGGGGATGCGCTTGAAGGCCTGAACTGGCCTTCTTCAAACTCTGTCTCGTCAGATGGTGATTCAATGATCACCTCCGTATCTGTATCATCAGGTGCCTTGCTTTTGCTGGTACACCCTGAAAACATAGCCCCAAAGGCTATGACACTAATGATAAGCACTACTTTGTTCATAATAGCATGGGTTAATTACTTTTTTCTGAACACTAACTTTACCGGAACACCTGTAAAATCGAAATGTTGCCGCAGTTTGTTGGTTAAGTACCGCTCGTAAGATGATTTGATATATTGGGGCAGGTTGCAGAAAAACGCAAAGGTCGGGGCCTTTACCGGAAGCTGGGTGATGTATTTAATCTTAATGTACTTACCTTTAACGGCTGGCGGCGGATAATGTTCTATTTCTGGCAACATAGCGTCGTTCAGGGCCGAGGTACTCACCTTCTTCTGGCCATTCTCATATACCTTCATAGCCAGCTCAATAGCCTGAAACACCCGTTTTTTGGTAACCATAGAGGTAAATATTATCGGTATATATTCTAACGGACCTAGCTTTTCTTTTATTTCATCTTCCAGCCGTTTGGACGTCATCGAATCCTTAGCCACCAAATCCCATTTATTTACCATAATCATACAGCCCCTGCGGTACTTGTGCGCCAGTGATATCAGGTTCATATCCTGTGCTTCAAAACCGCGGGTGGCATCAATCATAATCACGCACACATCGCTGTCTTGCAAAGCCTGCAAACTACGCAGCACCGAAAAAAACTCTATATCTTCCTTTACCTTCGCCTTTTTACGCACCCCGGCCGTATCAGTCAAAATAAAGTCTTTGCCAAACAGGGTGTACCGGCTGTTAATGGCGTCTCTGGTGGTACCAGCCACATCAGTTACAATACTGCGCTCTTCGCCAAGCAATACATTCAAAAATGACGATTTGCCCACGTTTGGTCTGCCCAGTATGGCTATTTTGGGCACACCTCCATCAGGGTCTTCAACACCTTCTTCAGGAAAATAGCCCACTACCTCATCTAACAGCTCACCCGTGCCTGAGCCGGTTTGTGATGATATGGTGTGTATCTCTGCCTTAACACCCATGGCATGAAACTCATGCGCCATCATCCCTTTTTCTGGGGTATCGGCCTTATTGGCTGCCACAACAACAGGCTTGGCCGTGGTACGCACCACCTTGGCAAACTCCTGGTCTAAGCCGGTAAGGCCTTCGTCACAGTTTACCATAAATATTACCACAGAAGCCTCTTCAATGGCCAGTTTTACCTGCCGCCTAATGGCCTCTTCAAACACATCATCGCTACCTTCTACATAGCCACCGGTATCAATCACAGTAAAATACTTACCGTTCCACTCGGCATACCCATAATGCCGGTCACGGGTCACGCCGGGCTCATCATCCATAATGGCCTTACGCTTCTCTATTAAACGGTTAAACAGGGTAGACTTACCCACATTAGGCCTCCCAACAATCGCTACCACATTGGCCATATTGCTATTTTATTTAAATGTTGTATTCTAAACAGTGTGCAAAGATACAAACAACAAAGTTACATGACAGCGTGTTTGACATGCCTCAGTACGCATAATGTATAGTATTATTGTTGTACTGTAGTGCTATCGCTGCCACCTGCTGCATTAACAAGGTCGTTCCAACTGTAATGGTGGTTGCTTTCGGCTGTGGTTCGGTTCATTTCAAGCACTACACGCTTTTCTTTTAGCGAAAAGGTGGTGTCATGGTGTATCTGCTGCTTTAAGTTCACCACCTCGGTGCTGTCAATATAAAAATCATCTAATATATTGGTTTTCATCAGGCTTAGCTTTGAAGGCACAATAGCCACATGCCTGAACACAGGGTTATCAGCATCCTGTAGCAGGCTCATGAATGATTCCAGGGTCTCTTCGGCAGTGTTTTTGGCAGAGTCAAGCAGGTTCATGGCAATGGCATCCTGTACCAGCTTTTTCCGGCATTCTATCTTCACCAGGTTCACCTCGGTCAGGTCTTCAGCACTTTTTACTGCTTTATTTTTACCGTTCAAAAACAGCTGGTAGCCGGGCACCTTGCCTGGTATAAACCAGGGGTTAATATCAGCATCAAGCACCTCGGCGCTCAGGTCATATATAATTAAGGTGTCATTGCTCACCTTAAAATCTTCGTCAGTCAGTTTATTCAGGTCATACCCTGCCCGTACCCAGCCACGGCCAATATACACCAGGTCGCCTCTTTTATTGGTAGTTTGGTATTGTGCTATGGCTCTGGTTACGTTGGCATTGTACTTTTCAAAAAATGCAGTCCAGTCCAGCTCGGCCACGTCGTCATTCAAAAAGCTTTCTTCCAGGTTTTTACCAGCGGCATTTTTTAGCAGGCTAAACTCACTGCTTTTCTGTTTATTGCTTTTCTTAAACTGCTCAGTTAACCAGCGGGGCTTCTTATTGGGGTATTGCCCTTTGATACTCAAAAAGGCAGCCCTTATCGCTTCATAGGCATCCTTTAGTCCTTGTTCGCTGGTGTGTTTGTATACCTCACTTAATGAGGCAATAGATTCGCCATAATACTCTGCCGTTACCAGCTGGCCAATGCCTTTTACCTCTGCCACAATAGCATCACTATCTTCCAGGGTAATCTTTTCACTGTAAAACAGGCCTTGCAGCGGGTTAGGTATTAAAATAAGGGCGGCTACAATAGCTGCAATAATGAGCAAGGGTAGCCATAGTTTTTTAATAAAGTCTAGCATGGTGGTGGGGGTTTGCGGGTTACTCCTGGTCAAAAATGTTTTCGGTAGTGCCCACCTCTAACAGGGGCTTGTCAGACGCTTTAAAGGTTATATAAACCTCAGTAAAGCCTGCAGTGCTTAAAAAGCGCTCTAAAAACTGTATGGTTTTGTTTTCTGCCTGTTGTGTAATATCAAGGGCATTTATCTGTGCACGTATAGCCAATTCTGTTTGCCTAAATACCTCATCAAAATCTTCTACTTTAAAGCCATTGCCAAAATTACGCAGATCAGAATACTCCGTATTAATCTTCACCTTATCAATCGGGTAACTAAAGTTAATTACCTCAACGGCTGGCAAATTTATGCTTACAACATTGTTAGTAATGGTTACATCATCAGGCCCCAGTTTGTTCAGGTCAATGCCCAACTTTAGCGTAGCCTCTGAATTGGCTAAAAAAGTGACGTCTTTCATTTTAAAAAACACCACTTTCTTAGCTTTGGTAGCCCCAATTACTTTGGTCAGTACAATTTCAGTAGTGGCCAATTTAGAGGCTTTTTTAATCTGGCTTACTACCGCTGCCTTACGATTAGTGTTAGGTTGGCAGGCGGCCAAAAGCAAAGCGATTAACAACAAAGCCGCTGGCAATGGTTTGGTTAACATAGGTATAGTAGTTTTAGCGTGGTAGTAAAAATAACAGAATGCAGGGTACAGAAAAATTGTAGGCTTAAAAGGTTTACACTGCCTTGGTTGTTTTTTACTAACACCTCAGGCATAGGTTTGTGGCCGACAAAGCACATAAAATTACAACAGATTAATTGCCAGTGCCATTTCAAACCCATATGTTTGTACATGCAAACTGGTAAATCGTTAAAAGAAAACCTTTTTTGCAACTGCATGTACTTTACGGCCAACTCCCTGGCCCGCACAATTGGCAAAATTGCCGATGAAGCTTTTAGTGAAACACAGTTGCCTCCCTCGTATGCTTTTGTGCTCATGACTGCCATTGAGCGCCCCGGTATTAACCAAAAAGAAATTGGCTGCGAAATGATGCTTACCCCAAGCACCATTACGCGTTTTGTTGATAAGCTTGTAGCCAAGGGTTTTTTATACCGTAGCCAGGATGGTAAAAACATGCATATTTACCCTACTGAAGCAGGCATAGCCCTTAAGCCCACCATTAAAACCGCACAGCAGCGCCTTTACCAAAAATATACTGAAGTGCTGGGCTGTGAAACCAGTAAAGGCCTTACCCAACATATGTTTGAGGCCATTCAACAGCTTGAGCAAACACCCCAACAACAACAAAATTAGCAAAAGCAAGCACACTTAATCTTTTTGCGAATTTATTTAGTATTTTTGTTGTCTGAACAACAGACAACATGGAAGCACAACCAGATTACTACAAAGGCAGAGGAGCGCAAATAAATACCCCTAACCCCTACTTAAAGCGGCATATTGCACATGAATTTCATGAAGGCATTGACGAGCCCCAAATGCCCACAGCACCTGCCACACAATATTATGAGGAGCATCCTAAAAATATTGTCAGTAAAAACAACAGCCCCGACATACCTTTTACCTACTCAATAAACCCGTACCAGGGGTGCGAGCATGGCTGTAGCTATTGCTATGCCCGCAATGCCCATCAATACTGGGGCTTTAGTGCAGGTATGGATTTTGAAAGTAAAATCATTGTAAAGCCAGATGCGGCCCGCCTGCTTGAGCAAACGTTGCTTAAAAAAACATGGCAACCAGAAGCCATTTCGCTTTCAGGCAATACCGACTGCTACCAGCCGGCCGAAAAAAAATACCAGATAACCCGGCAGCTGTTAAAGGTATTTGCCAGGTATGCCCACCCGGTAGGCATCATTACCAAAAACCAGCTCATTACACGTGACCTTGACATCTTGAAAGACCTGGCTGCCATGCGCCTGGTACACGTATTCATATCATTGCCTACTCTAAACGAGCCCCTGCGCCGCTGCATGGAGCCCCGCACGGCAACCGGCATAGCCAGGTTAAAAACCATTGAGCAACTAAGCAATGCCGGTGTGCCAGTAGGTGTAATGACGGCCCCCATCATACCTGGCCTCAACAGCAATGAAACACCAGAAATAATCAGGCAGGCCGCCAACGCGGGTGCATTAAAAGCTGGCTATACCATACTGCGCCTCAATGGCAATGTGCAGCATGTTTTTAAAGACTGGCTGCTAAAAAACTACCCCAACCGCTTTAACAAAGTATGGCACCAGGTAGCAGGTGTGCACGGCGGCACCGTAAGCGATGCCAATTGGGGCAGGCGCATGCAGGGGCAGGGCCCAA
>CAZXTW010000316.1:0-7016 GCA_964643525.1 uncultured Roseivirgaceae bacterium | reverse complement strand
CGGCTTATGCCATTGCCGATGGCCACCTCATTACCGGCCAGCAGCAAAACTCTGGTGCCGCCGCCGCCCGCCTGGTAGTAGCGCAACTGGGTTAAACCGCTAACAACAAACCTCTAAAACATGAACATAGCAATCATTGGCGCCGGCAACGTAGGCGGCGCCCTGGCCACCAAATGGGCCCAGGCCGGCCACACCATACACCTGGGCGCTACCAATACAGCCACCTTCAAAAGCACCCACCTGCTTAACAACCCAAACACCACCCTGCACACCGTACCAGAAGCAGTACAACAGGCAGAAGTAGTGCTGCTGGCCACCCCTGCCCCTGCGGCCATTGCCGTGGCCCAAAGCCTGGGCAACACCACAGGTAAAATCATTATAGATGCCATGAACGTAGTGGCAGGTAAAGGCCCGGCTGGCTATACCAACACCTCGGCCGCTATACTGGCCAATACAGCTACCGAGCACCTGGCCAAGTGTTTCAACACCACAGGCTTTAACAATATGGCCGATACCATATACCAGGGGCAGGCCATTGATAATTTTGTGTGTGGCAGCAGTGCCAAAGCCAAAGAAGCAGCCCAGCAGCTGTCTGCCGATGCAGGCTTTGCCACATGCTATGACGTGGGGGGTAATGATAAGTTTGACCTGATGGAGCAGTTTGCCAACTTCTGGATTAACCTGGCCCTGTTTCAAGGCCAGGGTCGCGAAATAGCCTTTAAACTGCTAAAGCGGTAGGTAAAAAAGTTAATTAAAATGCCCCATAGCCAGGTAGTGCTTGGCCATGGGGCAAAATATAAATACAGCAGCCTATTACCTTACAAACATTTGGTCGTACGTTAGGCTCACATAAAAAATAGAGCCAATATTGGGGCCACCATAAACCGTTCTGTATTCTTCATTAAACAGGTTAGAAGCACCCACCTTAACCATTGATTGTATGTTTTTAATCTGATAGGTCAGGGCAAGGTCAACCACACCGGCCGATTCTATAGTGCTGGCACCAAAAGGGCTCTGCCACACGTAATCGTCCCAGTAGCGGTACTTCAGGTTAAAGCCAAAATTGGTGCTGGCCACATTTGTACCAGAAAACGAAAGGTTCAGCCTGTTTTCAGGTGTGTTAAAGCTGGGCAAAAAGCCAGGGTTATTTTCTACGGCTTCATCAGCGTCAAAGTTGGTGTACGTATAATTAATACCAGCCTTAAAGCCGTTGCCAATCAGGTAGTCAAACTGCGCCCCAATACCGTCAGACGATACGTCGTCGTCAATATTGGTATACACCGCATAGGCCCGGCCGGTTTCAAGGGCAAAAGTAGTAATCCGCACAATCAGATCCTTATAAGTCGTGTTGTAGTAATTCAGGTCAACCAACAGTTTATCTGCAATAATGCCCCGGTAGCCAATTTCCCAGGTGGTATTTTTCTCTTGCTCCAGAAAATCGAGGTTGGCAGCTACCAGCAACGACGGGTCAGAAAAACCACTGCCCGCAAAAGCAAAGAATGAGCCAATAGTAACCAAATTAGCATGCAGGTCTACACCATTAATGGTACCTGTTTGTGTAGGTACATTCAGGTTGCGGAGGTTGTTTTCAATACCGCCCAGCAATATGGCCGAGCCGATGTCAAGGTTAATGTAGCCCTCTTGCGAGGCGGCGTTTCTGAACCCTGTCTGGAACGACGACCTGAAGAAATGCTTCCTGTCATTATCAAGGGCAAACACCCCTGAAAGTCTGGGCGTAAAGCGGCCGTCAAAATCCTGGTGCTTGTCGTACCTGATAGACCCACGGATGTGCACACGGTCGCTGGCCAACTTTTTACCCGCCTGCAGGTAAATGCCATACTCATCAACCGGTATGGGCTCTCCAAAACCAGCTTCGCCATCGTTAAACAACTGCCCTTCAGAGTCAAGGCTGTACCGCCTGTACCTGAAACCCGTTTGCAGGTCAATTACGTCGTTAATAGATGTAAAATCATAATTACCATCTACACTGGTTAATGACGAATTGTCAATAAACTTAGAGCCACCAGTGGCAATATTTGGGTTGTTCAGGGTGGCGTCTCTCAAAGCGTTAAACTCAGCGCTGCCGGGCGCGGGCATATCCCTGTCGGCATATAACCTGGCGGCATCATGGCTGCCTCCGGTTACCCCGGCCACAGTGCCCTGGTAGGCATTACCATAATCGGCCGCCCACGCTTCATTGCTCTTTCTGCCTTGCTCAATAAACGATCCTGTAACAAGCATGGCATACGAGTCAGCCGCGTCTTCTTGCGTACGGAACGCCTTCAGGTTCCAATTGCTACCTTTAATTTCCAGGCGATGAAAATCCTGATTGAAACCCACCAACGGGTATATGGTGGTGTGGCGCAAAATAGAAACCGACTCTAGGTAACGGTAGCTGTATGAGGCCTCAATATTTTCTGTAAGGCGGTAATGCAGGGCCAAATCACCCTTAAACGTATACACGTCGTAATCAACAATATCTTCTTCTGCTATACCCGTACGGTTAATAGGTGTTAACGTGCCGCTGCCGTCAAGGTCAACATTGGCCACTACCTCATCGCCATACACATTCACTGCATCATAGTTGGGGTCGTTTCTGGGCAATGACAAAAAGGGCTCGGGGTCAAGCGCTCTGGTTTGGTTAATATAAAAGCTTTCATCATCGGCCGTCCAGTCAGTAGCCGTCAGGTACCCTACATTTACCTTAAAGGCAAACTTGTCGTTAAAAGCCTTGGCATACCTGAAACCAAAATCAAGCAGCGGGTTGGTGCCGCCAGCGTCTTGTACGGTAACGCCCGTTTTTACATAGGCGCTAAGGCCCTGGTAAAAGAAGGGGCTCTTGGTTTTAATATCAAGCAGACCATTAAATGCATTGGCGCCATACAGTGCCGAGTTGGCACCGGGCACCAGTTCTATACTGGCAATGTCAATATCGGCTGGGCCTGATACACCGCCAATGGGGTAGTTCAACCCGGGGGCACTGGCATCCATCCCGTCAATAAGCTGCACAAAGCGCCAGTTTTGCATATCAGCAAAACCACGGGTGTTAATTGAGCTAAAAGTTAAACTACCGTCATTGGTTTGCACCCCTTTTAAGGTGCTCAAGGCCCCGTAAGCATTAAAAGCAGGCGTACTACGCAAATCAGACAGGTCAAGCTTCTCTACGGTTACCGGGGCCTCCAGCTTAGACTCATCAGACCGCGAGGCGGCAGATACTGTGATAGCGGCCAGGGTTTCTACATTGGCTTCTAAAACCACTGAAATGTTTTGTGCGGCTTCGGTAACCTCAATATCTACCGAAGAATAGCCGATATACGAAACACGGATGGTAAACGGCAACGCTTTTGAGGTGCTTAACTGAAAACTGCCCTCAGCGTCTGTAATAGTTCCGGTTACTGTTCCTGTAACCAGCACCGTAGCCCCCACCAGCGGGTCTCCCAAATCATCTGTAACCGCACCAGCAAGGTTAGTCTGGCCATAGGCCAGGCTGCCCAACAGGCACGCAAAGCAAAAAAGAATAGTTCGTAGTAGTTTAGTCTTCATGGGCATTGCAGTTTTTAATGTTCTGATTTATGCAAACGTTTGTGGAGGCTTAATATAAAGAATTTTAAACTGACAGGTGCAAAAAGGGCCAATGAAAAAGAAAGTTCTGCCGTATTAGCCAAAATATTTCAAATATGGCAACAGTTTATACCCTATGCCCGGCATAAATACAGAAAAAAAGAAAAAACAGCCCCTTCAATTGCTATAGCATCTACCGGCAATTGAAACTGCCCATTTACCTGTTAATTACTGGCCCCAAGGCGGTACACATACTTTTCAGGGCCAGTAAAAGTACCATTAACATACTGGTAGCCTTGCCAGTGCTGGGTAGCATAGGTGTTAAACTGGTCATAATCATACACATCCCACTGCAACTCTACGGCTTTGGCATCGGCATAATCTTCCATGCCGCGCCGCTCATCAACCAGGCCAATAAAGCTGGCAGCACCCGTCTGGTAAATCTTAGTCCACCCCTGGTCGGCCACCAGCCTGAAGCCCAGCACATCTTCATAAAAACGTTGCATCAGCAACAAATCATTATGGTAAGTCCAGGTAATGGCCCCATAAAAACTCAAGGGGTCAATGGCAGTTTTAAAGCGTGGCAGGCGGGCCAGCGATGCCATAAAAGGTTCATTTTCAGGGTGCTGCTTAAACTGCTCAAACTCCAGCAGGTAGCCTTCGGGGTCAATGGCCACAAAGCCATCGTGTGGGCCCCCGGTTCTGGGCTTGTAAGTATACTTAATGGGCACGCCCTGTGCCTGCACATGGGCATACCACTGGGGCAACTGGTTGGTCAAAAAGGCAATGGCTGTACTCTTGGGTTGGCCTTTTGGGTGGGCTGCATTGTGCGGGTGTAACTCAATAAAGGCATCCAGGCTAACCCTAAAGCGCGTGCTATCTGCATTGGCATGCACCAGCCCCAGCGTATTGCCATAAAACTGTTTGGCACGGGCCACATCTTCATAATACAAATGCGTTACCTGTTGCACCACCCCTTGTTGTTCTAAACTACGGTAGCCCGTATTTTTATTCAGCAGCCTGTTAATGCCCTGCGGGCTGTAGCCCAGCAGGCGGCCAAAACGGCGGGCCAGGGCCTCTGCCACGGTGGTATCACTAGGGTTAGCCGCAAGCACATCAGCCTTTAGCTGCTGGTACTGCTCCAGGCGGTTACCCCGGTAAATCAGCACCACCGCTTTACCTTCAGTGGCAGCAGCCGGAAACAACTGTGTTACCACAAACTCTGTTTCAGGGTAGGCTGTTACTTCATACTGGGCAGCTACCTCTTCCATCTGGGGCCAGAGCACAGCCACCGCCTCGGGGGCCATGGGGTAATGCAGGGCCATAGGCTTGGCATCGTTGGCCACCATTTCACAATACACCGCAAAAGCGGCCAGAGCACTGTCGTTTTCGTTCTTTACAGGCTGGCAGGCAGCAAGGGCCATTAATAGGCACAAAAAAGCTAAAGGTAGTTTATACATGCGCTCAAGTTAACAGTAACTACAATTACACACCAAAAAAATGCATATTAACCACTGTTTGCCTATCTTTCTTCCAATATAACCAGTTACTATTGGCTCCAACTTTTAAAGACCTGTTTATTTCATATGGGCGGCGCGACAGCCTCAGCCTGGCCGGCCGCCTGCACCAGACCCTGAAAATGCAGGGCTACAGCCTTTGGTTTGATAAGGTAAACATACCTGATGGCGATGATTACGCTAAGCGCATTAACCATGGTATTGAAAGCGCCCACAACTTTGCCTACATCATGGCCCCACATAGCCTGGCCTCGCCCTACTGCCTGCTTGAGCTGGCCTATGCCCGCCTGCTGGGCAAACGCATTATACCACTTAACCAGGCCGTTATATTTGAAGTACCCCCTACGCCCCTGGCTGAAGCTGACCAGGCAGCACTGGCCCAATTTTATACTGAACACAACTTGCCCGACACTGTACCCACTACACGGCAAGCTGTGCTTGAACAATCGCTGGCGCTGATTGGCCGTACCGACTGGCTGGACTGTAAGGAAGTGCTGACTGAAGAAGACCGTGACAATATGCAGGCCTGGGCCGCCAGGTACGAAACCTACTGGCCCAGCCATGACAATGCCACTGAGGTAAAGCAGGCACGCATACCCCAGTTTGGCCGCCCCGTAGATGCCCTCACGCAAGTGCTGGCTCGCATTACTGACGTATTAGAACGCCATAAGGGCTACGTGCACCAGCATACTCAGCTGCTGGTACAGGCCCTTTACTGGCAACGCAACCAGCAGCAAACGCAATACCTGCTGGTAGGCAGCCAGCGGCAGGCCGCACAAAAGTGGCTGCTTACCAAATTCAAGCAGGGCGAGCAGCCCCCCACAATACCCAATGAACTGCTGTGCCAATACCTGGCAGAGGGGCGCAAAAATGCCGAGAACAGGGCCACCGATGTGTTTATTTGTTATGCCCCAACTGAAGCACCCACCCGCCAGCAACTGGTGCTGGCCCTGGCCCGCCACAACGTAACCACCTGGGCACAGGGCCGTGACGTGCCCAAGGGCAGTGCCCTGGCCAATGCCACCCGGCAGGCCATTACCAGGGCCAACCATATTTTGGTTTTGCTAAGCCCTGCATTGGTGCAATCGGCCCAGTGCCAACAGCAGCTGGCCTATGCCCGGCAGCTGCATAAGCCCATCATACCCCTGCTCATAGCCCCGGTAGCGGGCTTGCCCCTGCCCCAACCCGTGCAGGGGGTTGAATGGGTAGATTTTACTGACAATACCCAGGCAGCTGATTTTACTGATGATATAGACGCCATTTTGTATGCCCTGCAGGCTGAAAAGGCCTACTATGCCCAGCACAAGGTACTGCTGGTACAGGCCCTGCAATGGCAGGCCGCAGGCAAAACCAACGCTTTTTTGCTACAGGGCTATAACCTGGCCAATGCACTTACCTGGCTTGACCTGTACGGCCAGCGCAACGAGCACCCCCCTACTACCCTGCACCGTGAGCTAATTGCCAGCAGCGAGGCTGCCAGAGGCCAGTTAACCACAGAGGTGTTCATCTCCTACTCACAAAAAGATGCTGACTTTGCCCGCAAGCTCAACCTGGAACTGCAACAGGCAGGCAAAACCACCTGGTTTGATCAGGAGTCAATTAGCAGTGGGGTAAACTTTGAGCAGGAAATATTCAAGGGCATTGCAGGCTCTGATAACTTCGTGTTCATCATTTCGCCCCATTCGGTCAGTTCGCCCTACTGTGCCAAAGAGGTGCAAATGGCCCAACAGCAGGGCAAGCGCTTTTTGCCAGTGCTGTGGCGCAAGGCTGATACTACAAAAATGCCCGAGCCCCTGCGGCTGGCCCAGTGGGTGCAGTTTGCTGATGTGCCTTTTGGAGAGGCCCTGCCCAAACTGGTGCAGGCCGTTGATATTGACCGCGACCATGCCCACCTGCACACCGCCCTGCAGGGGCGGGCTGTTGAATGGGCCAACAACC
>CAZXTW010000315.1:0-7070 GCA_964643525.1 uncultured Roseivirgaceae bacterium | reverse complement strand
GGTTGGCGGGGTCAGCAAACACATGGTTGGCAGGTACAAAACGCCAGGCAGGGCTTAGGGTAGTTACTGACTGCAAAATGAGGCGGCGCAGCAAAATAATATCGGCCACGTTTATGCTGTTGCTAAAATCAACATCGGCCGCAATAATCTTGTAGGGCGAGCCCAGCACGCCAAAGCCCAGTATCTGGCGTTGTATAAACAAAATATCGGCCACGTTCAGGCCATTGGTGGGGTTTACTTCTTTGCTGGCTGTGAGGGTATAATCACCAATGGGCAGGTTGGTATAGCTGTATTCGCCAGTAAGGGGCGTGGTAAAATCAGGGGCAGGTGCGCCGGCCAGGGTTAACGTTACCTGGGCAATGCCGTCGCCATTTTCATTCATTACCTTACCGCTAATGCTTACCAGGTTTAAAATAACAACGGTGCCTGTTATTGAGGTGGCCTGCACGGCCACAGGCTGGTTGTCAAAAGCCAGCACGCCGGTCAGGTCTATATCAAAAGTATCGGGCGCGGTGGCGTCAATCTGCAGCCTGATGTTAAACAGCACAGCATCATTGGCAATGGTGGTGTTCACCAGGCTGGGCTCATCCCACAGTACATTTATATTGCCATTGGCCACAGCAAAGTAATTGTCAGCCCCAAAATTGGTCAGGGCAGGGTGGGGGCTGTTTAGCTCAATAAAAGTAGCCTTGGTACTGTCAAAACCCACGTTAAACTGAAAGCCCGCCACACTGCTAAAGTTTTGAACCGTAACGGGTATGTCTATCAGGGCACCCGTGTTGGTTACTGTATCAGTTACAGTAAAAATCAGCGGGTCTACCGTAACGGTGCCTGCCCCGCCGGTAACCACAATGGGGTTGCCAATGGGGTCGCCTGCCAGGGGGTTGTCAATGCTTACGTCAAATACATTGCCGCTGGGGGCGGTTACATCCAGGCTAATGTTAAACAATACAGTGCCATCAGTCACGGTGGTTGGGGTCAGCACAGGGTCGGCCCACAGTAAAATAACGGTGCCGTTGCCCAGGTCGTTGTAATTGGCGGCGGTAAAGCCTGCCAGGGCGGGGTTCACGTTGGTCAGCCCATTAAAGGTGGCCTGTGCGGTGGGGTAGTTAATTTCTAACTGAATGCCGGCAATGCCGGTAAAGTTGGTTGCCCGTACGGGTACTTCAACCGTGCCGCCCGATGTGGCCGGTACAGCATCGGGCACCAGGGTTACCTGTGCCATGGCCGTAAGGCCAAATAAACAAAGGGCAATAGCCAGCCCAACTGCTTTGTAAAAGTGTGTGTTCATGTGTTTCATAAGATTTGAAAACTTCGATACGCTGTTTGACTTTGGATTAGTAGGCCGCAAGCAGATGGTGTGCATCTGTTGCCTATTATTAGGTACCGGCAGTGGCCAGGCAAAACGGAGAAAGGCACACAAACTTTTTTAAAAAAATGTGTAATGCATTTAATTCACTGGTTATGGGTTACTTATTGAGCGCTGGCTGCATTTAAGGGTTACTACTATTTACCTATTTGTTGGTGTGTACACATCTTTTATTGGCTATGTTTATCAAAAAGAAGTTATTGTTTTACCAGCTGTATGGTGTGGCCTTTTTTTGCTGTGTGGTATTGTTGCCTCACCAAACTTTTGCCCAGGCGCCTGCCCATACAGCTACAGCCCAGGCACAGCAGGCTTACCTGCGTGCCGATACGGCATTTAAAAATTTTCAGGTTACTACGGCGGCGGCTTATGCTGGCCAGTCACTACAGGCCTACCGGCGTGCTTATGCCGGTGGCCATGCGCAGGCCCTGGCGGGTGCTGCCAACAGCGCGGTGTTGCTGGGCAAGGCCTTGCACCACCTGCAACTGTATGACAGCGCCCTGGCCGCCTATGCCCTTGCCCTGCGGTGGCGCCAGCAATTGCATGGGCCCTACCATGCCAGCGTGGGTGCTGTACATGAGTTAATGGCCATGGTTTGGGAAATACAGCAGGTGTATGACAGCACCCTGGCTTATTACCGGGCCATGGTGGCCCATGCCAGCCAAAAACAACCGCTGGTAGTGGCCAAAGGCCACCGGGGGCTGGGCACGGCCTATACAAAAATGGGGCAGTTTGATTCGGCCCTGAGCCACCACCAGCAGTCAATGGCGCTGCTCAGGCAGCACCTGCCACAAGGGCATATAGAGCTGGCCAGGGGGCAGGTAAGGCTGGGCCAGTACCACTCAAAAAAGTATGAAGAGCCTACCGCCATTGAGTACTACAAACAGGCCCTGCCGGTTATAGAAGCCCGTTACCAGGGCAGGCCCAGCATTGAGCTGGCGCAGCTGTACGAGGCCACCGGCCAGGCCTACTGTTATACCAATGCTTTTGAGCAGGCCCTTGAGTTTTGCTTAAAAGCCAAAGACTTATTTATAACCATGGGCAATGCTGGCAGCCACCTGGGGGGGCTGTACAATGTATTGGGCATTACCTACCTTAGCCTGGGGCAACCCAGGGCAGCTATTGCCTACCAGGTTAAGGCGCGTGAGCTGTTTATTGAAACATTGGGCCCCAACAACCCCAATGTGGCCGGCCTTACGTTAAACATTGCTTTTGCTTATAAAGATTTAAAGCAGTTTGACTCGGCCATGTATTTTAACCGGCAAGCCTATGCCGCTATGGAGGCCAATTTTAGTGAATACAGCTACGAAATGTCGTTTGTGTATGAAGGCATGGGCGATGCCCACCGCGATTTGCGGCAGTTTACTGAAGCCCTGCCCTACTACCAGAAAACCATTGAAGCACTGAGGCAGTCTGTTGGGCCTACCAGTAATTTTATTACCCAGCTGTATTTAAAGCACAGCGAGGTGTATGACCAGCTGCATCATTTTGACTCGGCCTTTGTGTACATCCAAAAGGCCCTGCGGCATATGTTTCCTGCCATGCCAGCGGCTGATGAATACGCCAACCCCACCCTGCCGCCTGCCTACCATTATAATGATGCCCGGGCTTTGTTTTTGTTTAAGGGCCGCCTGTTTTTAAAGCGTTACCATAAGACAAATAGTAAGGCCGACCTTGAAGGGGCGTTAACGGCATTTATGTATTGCGATACTGTGGTGCAACATAGCCAGCAAATGCTGCAAAAACCGGCCGATATTATTGCCTTCCACTCGGCAACGGCAGCGGGCTATCAGGAGGGCATGTATACAGCCATAGCTTTGCATGCAACTACTGGCCAGGCCAGTTACCTGGCCCAGGCCCACTATTATGCTGAAAAAAATAAGGCCGGGCAGCTCATGGCCAACCTGGCCAATAACAGGGCCCTGGTTAAGGCCAATGTGCCAGACTCTGTAAAGCAGCACGAGCAGGCCCTGCAACGCGAAATTGCCAGCCTGCGGCGCGAGCTTGGCTTTGAGCCAGCCGTACCGGCACCACCCGGCCAGGCCGACCCCAACGGCCCTTTGGTTGACCAGTTGTTTGCCCTGAACCGCCAGTACAGTGATTTTATTGAGGTGATTGAAAAGCAGTACCCGGCCTACCACCGCCTGAAATACCAGCAGCGCATTTTTACCCTTGATGAGTTGCAACAGAGGCTGAACGACCAGACGGCGCTTTTGAGTTATGCCCTTGGGGCCGATGCTTCTTTTGTGTTTGTGGTTACCCGGCAGGCAGTTCATATTGTGGGGCTGGCCCCAGAGGCGCAATTGCTGGCGGCGGCTGATGGGCTGTACAACGCCCTGCAAAATGAGGCCCCGTTTACTGAGCTGGCCCCCGCCGCCCATGCCGCCTACCAGTTGCTGGTAGCGCCTGCGGCCAGGTACCTGCAGGGCCAGCAGCGGCTGGTGGTGGCCCACCCTGCGCTGCCCGGCATACCCTTTGAAGCGTTTTTGCAGCAAATGCCCAGTGCCACAGTGCTGGCCAATGAGCAGTATGGCGCTGCCAGTTTTTTGCTGCGGCAGTACCACATTAGTTACCATTACTCTGCCACCCTGTGGGGCCATACCCAGGCTACTGAGCCACAAGCACTGGCGCGCCCGGCGCTGCTGGCCATGGCCCCGTTTAGTGAAGGCCAGGGCCGGGTAGTGACCGCCCGCCGTAAAAACAGGCCCCTGCCGCAAAGCAAAGAAGAGGTAAGCGTGCTGTACAATATGTTTAATAAAAAGGGGTACCCCTCAACAGCCTGCTTTGCGGCAGCGGCCAATATACCTTACCTGCTGGCCAATGCCCAGGCATATGATGTGCTGCATATTGCCACCCATAGCGAAACCAGCTTTACTGACCAAAACCTGGCCCGCATACACCTGGCGGGTTGCCTGGGGCAAGGCAATGACCATTCGGCCACCTGCCTGTACCCGGCCAGTATTTACACCATGAACCTGAGCGCCCGGCTGGTGGTGTTAAGCAGCTGCGACTCTGGCGCCGGCAAGGTGTTGGGCAATGAGGGCATTATGTCATTGGGGCGGGCGTTTTTAAATGCTGGGGCCCGCAATGTGGTATCTACCCTGTGGGAGGCAGACGACCGCTACAGCAGGCTGCTGATGGAGGCGTTTTACAGGGCTTTTTTATACCAAAACAAGCCCTTTGCTGAGGCACTGGCCCAGGCCAAAACAACACTGGTGGCAGAGGCACAGTGGCAACACCCAAAATATTGGAGTAACTTTATATTAATTGGGTCATGAACCGGTGGGGCATGAAAAGTAAAGACAACGATTATTTGTACCGGCAGCTTAAAAAAGCACCAAGCAATTTGTTGGCCAGTGAGTTGTTTCAGGCCAGCATTACTAAGGTGGTGCGTAAGTTTGTATACAAAGGCATGATTACCACTGTAGAGGCCGAAGATGTAGCCCAGGAGTTGAATGTGGTGTTTTTGAAGGGTAAAATGGTTGATGTACAACGCAATTATGACCCTGCCTTTGGGGCCCTGCTGCCTTATTTTGAAATGGCCGTATACAATAAGGCCATTGATGTGGTGCGGCAGTATACCCGTAAAAAGGTAGCTACCGAAACTATTACTGACCATTTTGCACTGTTGGCCAGCAGCGAGCAGCCCTTTGAGGCTTCAGCCTCGTTAAGCAATGAGTTGCAGCGGCTTGATACTTATTTTAAGCTGTTTCATACCAAAAGAGGCCGGCTGGTGCTGCTAAGCCAGTTGTTTGCCCGCATTTGCCTGAGCGACCACGACCTGCTGCGCTACTGCCCTGAAACACCCAACCGGTTGCTGAGCGAGCTGTTGTCAATATTTAGTGTGACTTACCATATGCTGGCCGATAAGGAGGTGTATGCTTTGATACAACCACTGGTGAAGCTGGCCGAGCATAAGACAATTACTGCCGATGCCCTGCGCAAGTGGATGAGCGACCGCATTACTGAGATGATTAACGCCCTTAGTGCCGGTGAGTTTCAGTATGACAAAGAGAGCCTGCGCAACCTGATGCAGTTTTACCACCGGCGCACCCACGAGCTGGTGCACCAGACTTAAGCGAGCAGATGATGACAGCCATAGATTCAGACAAAACGGGAAGTTTGCTGGCCGATGGGCACCTGAGCGACCAGGGGGTGCTGCTGTATACCGAGGCGCTGCGCCTTGACCGGCTGGCCGATTTGCCCGAGCCTATACTGGCCCACGTGGGCGATTGCGCCTACTGCCGCCAGCGTGTGTTTGAATACTACGAGTTTGTGAAAGATGAGCCCGTAGCGCGGCCCCACCCGTTTTTTGACCGCCAGGCCAGGCAGGTGTTTTTGGGGCAGGCCCTGGATTACACCCCTTATAAGCGGCTGGCCGTGGCTGCCGCTGTGGTAATGGCCGTGGCCGCTGCGGGTGTACGTTCCCAGTACTCCGGTCGGCAAAACACTGGTCGTGTCTGTCGTGGAAATGACGTGGATGTCGTTCAGTACCGCCGCGATGTCGGTGTGCGCTGCCGTATAGCCAGATCCAAATCGCGCCCAGGCCGACGAGGTCATGGGATCCGTACCAGTCTCCAAAATCGGTGCGGCGCCGGCAGTGAAATCACACGACGGGTTACACAAGGGATGAGCGGTCGACGCAAGGTCGCCGCTCGATGAGGTGACGAGTCCATTCGTGGTGGTGGCAACCGACCCGCTGCCATCTACCACAATGTCCCATGAGTTACTGTTGGTGTCCAAAGACCCGAAGTTGTCCTGGAACGCATGTGCATGCGAAACGTAAGCGCCATTCGCGAGCGGAGCAACAACATCGTCGGCGCCGGAACTAAACGAGGACAAGCCGAATCCGGCGACACCGATGATATCGTAGCCAAGGCTCGAGAACATATCGATTTGATAGCTGATACCCAGGGCTTCCGGCGCCGCCGAGCCCGCATTCGGATCGGCGAAGAAGCCGTGAACGAATCCACCATACGAACCCGTCATCGTCGCAGCAGTCAAATTGCCGTCGAACAGAAAGTCATCGTATGCAGTTAGGTTGCCGTTGACATCAAACGTCTTGTCAACGTGCACGACGATCATATCCAGTAGACCGGACGCTGTGGTGAAGTCCCAGGTAACCGAGCCTTCCGTGACACCCATACCGATACTGGAACCATCCGTAGCGGTCGAATACGTGCCGCCCGTAAATCCATAGACTGCGGAACCGCTTCCGACAATCGATGTTGGCATTTGGCCGTAGATGAAATGTTCGCTCTGGTAACCCTGAAGCAGACGGAGTGAGTTAAACACTTCTTCACTTTCGGGGAACGCTTCGATCTCCAACACGTAGCCATCGGTCCAACGGCCTTTGGTCAGCAGATTGTCTGATGTCAGACCGAAATCGTCCTCGGCGACAGTTGCGCCCATATCGCGCAATGCCTGCGCGTACTCTTCAGGCACTTGATCCAACAGTGCGGTACCCGATGTTGAAATTTCTTCATCAGGGAAAGTACCGACAACGGTCCTCAATGCATCCAGATCGATCGTTTCAATCGTGAGGCTGCTGTCGTAACCCTCTTCATATTCGTCTTCATTTTCATTTTCGACGATCACTGCGATTGGCTTACCGCCGTCCAACACAAGCGCAGCATTGTCTCGAGCGTCCGTTTGACCTGGTGAACCCTGGAAGGCAACGGCTCCAATCTGATTCAACAAGACC
>CAZXTW010000314.1:0-7089 GCA_964643525.1 uncultured Roseivirgaceae bacterium | reverse complement strand
GGTAATCTTCACGTAAAAAGTCAAGTTTCAGGTTAATGATGCCTTTGTCGGTACCCAGCCATAAATCCTGAGCATTGCCTTTGTACATTGACAAAAGGTGGTGCTCAAGAATAGTTTGCTGGTGTATAACCTCACCTGCCGCGTTGGCAAAGAGCAGTTCATTCTCCCAGGTACCAAAAACATATACACCACCGCCCAGGTACATGCCATCATAATACCCTTTGTCTTTCAGCAATTGATTTACTTCAGTATTCCATGGTTGTACCTGCAAATCACCAACAGCAAGGGCAGCGGTATCTAACAAATACATACCCTTACCTGTAGTTGCCAACAGGGCATAGCCTACATCATAAGGTAAAACGCCAAAAACATCAATGTCATCAACTATAGCCGTACTGTCTTCAACAAGTATGTCACTTACTTTGAACTGCCCAATAGATTTACCTATTTTGTTGAAATACAATTCATTTCCAAACAGGTATACATAGGCATTTTTAAGCCCAAGGGGCTTAATGGTGCTGCCATCATACAGAAATATTTCCTCATAGGTTTGGAAATAAACCAATGATTCAAAACAAATGATTTGCCACACGTCAGAAAACTCAATGGTATCATTTGTGATTAAATGCTTAAGTGATTGAAAGCTCCAGGTGCCTGTAGAGTCAACCTGCATTGTACCAAACTCATTAAAACCGCCAACATATATGGTACCATCTTCTGCAAGAGCTAACGAGCGTGCACCTGTGTATTTACCCACCTGAGTAGTTTGCCAGTGCACCCCATCGAATTGAAGTACCCCAAGATCATTGGCAAAATACATGACCCCATTGCGGCCTTTAATAACCGAAAAATTTGAGGGGCCACCCTGATAATCATTAGAATGGTAAACTGTGATGTTAGTTGGTAATAAAGGAGTGCCGGCCTTGCTTTCGGTAATAGCAAGAGAAAAAATAACTAGTAATTGAAGGCTCAAAACAATGAATAAAGGCCGCAAACCGAGAAGTTTTCAATTTCGAATTCTACAATATTACGAATATAAGTGGGCTAAAAAAATAGAATGTACTATTCTCTATTACATTGTAAAAATACTGGCAATCAGTGCTTTTAGTTAGAATTTTTGATATGGGCAGTGAGGGCATATACAGCAAAAGAAGCCAGCCAATGCTCGCCTGCATAGTCGCCACTGGCTACTTGAGGTAATGTGGTATTGATGTGTTGGTTGGCCACCTGCACCAGGTGCCTGCGCTCTTTGCCCTGAAAAACCTGGCTAATGTTGTACAGGCACCAGGCCCTGCTTAGGTTAAGGCCGTCAAGGTGCACAAGTTTACCGTCAGAGCGGTCAGTTACCAGGGCAGGCTCAAAGATAACCGCTTGTTTGTTTCTGGTTTTTGTTAGCCCAGGTATAAACTGTCTGAGCCAGTTTTTAAATGCATCTGGTTTTAACACTCTGCGCATCATATCGGCCTCTTCCAGACAAGGCGATAAAAAGTCAAAGCCGTTAGGTTCCCAACGTACAGGGCAGTTGCGGTCTTGCAGGTAAAAGTATATTGTTTTTTGTGCCAGCAGTTGCTTCAGTGCCTGGTTGTTTACGGCCTGGGCATAATCCCACGCCATGGTCATGCCAAAAGCTGTGTTGGGGTGTTCGCCACTCCGTACGGCATAATTGAGCTTGGGTAAAAAAGTCATATAACGCTCTACCATCAGGCGTTCTAGCGGTTCCAGTGCCTTTGCCCATATTTGCGCGTCGGGGTCGTTCCAGGTATGTAACTCTTCGGCAAGCTTTAAAAGCCAGGCCCAACCGTAGGTACGTTCAAATGCCTGGCTGTATTTGCCTTTGAAGTAGGCTACTTCGCCAGCAATATGTTCTGAGGTGATATTTTCGGTAATGCGTTGCCTGATTTCAGCTGCGCGTGGCATGTCAGGGTATGTTTTTAATAAGCGTACCAGCATCCAATGGCCATGCACAGCTGAGTGCCAGTCAAAACAACCGTAAAAAGCAGGGTGCAGGTTATGTGGCTGGCCAATATCTTCAGTGCCACCCAGGGTTTGATTGAGTTTGTTGGGAAACTCTTTTTGAATACAACCCAGGGCCAGGTCTGCAAAATGCGTTGCCCCCTGGTGGGTAAGGTTCAATGAGCCATCGTTATTGGTACTTAAATACCGGTTTTCGGGTTGGCCTACCCCTTTGATGCATACCCCAAGCAACAGCATACAACACAAGAACAAACGACAAAGACGCATTAAAAGAGCTTTTATTTGCAAAGATTGCTTAAATAAAGAACTTTTTACTGAATTACCCCCTGATAATAAACAAATTTTTGCCACAATGCCAGCCAGGCAATTGTTGTGATTATTTGTATGCACCATTTTCATTGAATAATTAAACAAAGGCTAAACAGTGTTGTAGCAAACAAGCTTGAGTTGATGTATATTGTCACAATTAAAGTGCAACACTGAATCTGAACCAGGGTTTTAAATCGTATATAAATAGCATTGGGAAAATCTGAAGCGGCCATTTTGGAATCTGAAATAATAGGCAGGCTTAAGGCCAGAGACGAAAGCGTGTTGGATTTGGTTTACAAACGATACGCAGTAAGCTTGTTTGCAGTAGTGATGCGCATCATTAAAGATGATGCCCTGGCAGAAGACGTGCTGCAGGAAGCTTTAATGAAAATATGGCGGTTTAGTACGAGCTACAGCAAAGAAAAGGGAAGCCTTTTTACCTGGATGGTGAGTATTTGCCGCAATACGGCTATTGATAAAACACGCTCAAAGCTGTACAAGCAAATGCAGCAGGCCAACCGTGAGTTGCAAACGGTAGCTGAACAGCAGGGCGTACATGCTGATGCAGAAACTGACCATGCCATGTTGAGAGATACGATGGGCCAGTTGCCAGAAAAACAACGTGTATTGGTTGATATGGCTTTTTTTCAAGGATACACACATGTAGAGATTGCAGAAAAATTAAATATTCCATTAGGAACTGTGAAAACCAGGATACGGTTAGCCATTAAGCTTTTAAGATCAGAATTGTCATGAGGACGCAGGAATATATAGATTCAGGCATATTAGAGGCTTATGTTGGAGGTATGCTTGATGAGGAGGAAAGCAAACAGGTAGATGCCATGGCCAGCACGCACCCAGAGGTACATGCTGAGTTAGAAGCTATACGACAAACTATTACAAGTTATGCCCACCAAAAAAGTGCAGGCCCATCTACACAGCTGTTAAGCAGCCTGAAACAACAAATAGCGGAAGAACAGGTGAATAGCAAACCACCTGCAGATGATGGCGCAGATGTGCCTGTGCGTACCATCGCACCCGCACGATGGTGGGCGGTAGCAGCCTCTGTTTTGTTGCTGGTTAGCCTTAGTTTTAACCTTTACCAACAAACCAAGGTGACCGATGCCAATGAGATGATTGCCAGACTACAGGGCGAAAAGCTTGAAATTACCAACCTGTACCAGCAAACCACCAATAGCTATAACCAAAGAATGGCAGTACTAGGCAATGTTGACAACCTGAAAATACCTATGACTGGGCTGCCCATTTCGCCAGAATCGTTTGCAACTGTGTATTGGAACACCAAAAGCAATTATGTATTCATTAGTTGTGACAATTTGCCAGCCCCGCCCGATGGGCACCAATACCAACTATGGGCTATTAAAGATGGGCAGGCCCCAATAGATGCTGGTATTTTTGACCACAATGACACCATACAGCAATTGAAGGTAATTAAAGGTGAAGTGCTTGCTTTTGCGGTTACGCTTGAAAAGGAGGGAGGTACACCCAATGCTACTGTTGACCGTACTTATGTAAAAGGCTTCATTTAGTTGCCCGAAACTTAATGTACACTGTAACTGTTTAGCATTGTATTGGTACGTACGGTACAAACTTTAACAAACTAAGCGTAGTATGTCTTTTATTGACCAAATGATGAATAAACACTCGGCCCTGAATCAGGAAGGTTGGAAGGTTTTAAATGATGCCGAGCAGTTGACTGATATTATAGATACTTCTTTTACCAAACCGGTAGTAATTTTTAAACACAGTACCCGCTGTGGCATTAGTGCCATGATTAAGCATGGCTTAGAAAGTGACTGGAGTTTTGGTACTGACGAGTTAGAATTGTATTATCTGGATTTGATTGCCTACCGAGCCATATCAAATCAGGTAGCTGAAGATTATAAAGTGCTGCACCAGTCACCGCAGGCACTGGTTATTGTCAAGGGTAAAGTAGTATGGCATGGCTCACACCAAATGGTTACGGTTGATGCCCTGAGAAACGCTTTGCCAGTAGGTTAGTAATTGGCCATAACCAGCAATTATTAATTTATTTATGCCACCATAGTATGTATGGTGGCTTTTTGTTTTGTGAATGTTTAGCTGCTGTGTAACTTTTACGTTGCAACCTGAACACTTATGAAAAAACACTTACAAACAGTAATAGGCCTGTTAATTGTACCGGCCATTTTTGGTATAGTCTGGTTATTTGTAGCCATTAAAGATTACCGCAGGCAATTAAAACGTGAGGCCAGAATAGAAGAACAAACCAAGACTTTGAACGCCTACCTAAAGCCTTACCAGACAGCAGCTAACGAGCTTTGCGATGCATTAGCGACGTTAAGCAATAACCTTACCCCACATAAAGCCACGGCTAACCTGAACGAACTACCCCAACATGAAATGGCTATTTATGGCACGATGATAAGCCAAAGAATGGTTGTTTCGCCTTTTTTACCAGACTCAACCCTGCAATTGAACTTAGCACCAGGGCAAAATACATTTGTGTTTTATGACAGTATTGCCAGCGATAGTACTTATGCAGGCTCAGGGGGAGACAGGTGTAGCCAGGAGCTGTGCTACCGCATACGTAATAACAACTGGCACAATACGACTACTGATACCGTACACTTTGATTATAATTTGTTTGCCTGCATTAGGCGAGCCAAAACGGCCCGGTATGCGGTGGTGGTACAACCCCGGTTTTGGATAAAGCCGGTGCAGAGCTCTATTCAGTTTGTTTCTGGCAAGCTATTTTGTCGCTTAAGTATTATAGACCTGACCAACAATAACCAGGAGGTAGCCCATGCTTACTTTATGGGGAGCAATTCTGACCAGGTTTACGCCATTTCGTACGATAAGAATGCTGATATGGATAAGGAAATGGAACGCCAGCTGAGAAAAAACTTATATAACAATACGTTAAAGATGGTTGAAGAAACACTGACAGGCCAACCATGAGCGCCAGGCAACCTTTGGTAATACTAGGCCACCCCGACAGCCAGGGGTTTTGCGGGGCGCTGGCCAATGCCTATGTTACCGGAGCCCAAAATGCAGGCTTAACTGCTGAGTTACTTGCTTTAGGCGAAATGACTTTTAACCCTGTTTTGAAGGCAGGTTATAAGGAGGTGATGTTGCTTGAACCCGACCTGCAAATGGCTCAGGAAAAAATTATGGCAGCCGACCATCTGGTATGGGTGTTTCCTATATGGTGGGGTAGCGTGCCAGCGCTAATGAAGGGGTTTATTGACCGCACTTTTTTACCAGGGTATGCTTTTAGGTTTAGAGAAAGTGGGGTGATTCATGATGGACTTCTGAAAGGGAAGAGCGCCCGGCTTATTGCTACAACCGATGCCCCACCACTAGTGTACCGTTATTATTATGGAGAGCCAGGCATTAAAATGATGAAAAACCTGGTGCTTGATTTTTGTGGAGTAAAGCCTGTTAAGAGTACTGTATTTGGGCCTTTAAAGTTTTCATCACTAAGGCAAAGACAGCAATGGCTTGCTAAAGCAGAAGCTCTTGGCCGGGCAGGGGAATAGAAAAAACAAATTAATTAAGAAATACCTTGACAATTTTATAGATTTGGCCTTACATTTGCAACGTTAAAAAACGCACTAGAAGCATAACTTATTTATATGACTTATTTCTTGAAGCAATTAAGATTGAAAGCAAACACATATAAATGCGTGCCCTGATTACGTTATCGATATAATTTAATATAGATGACCCGGGCCGCAAGCCCGGGTTTTTTTATGGTATAGCAGCCAAGCATGGAATTTAATACATGCCTGACTGGCCAAAGCCCGGTAAATAATACCGGGCTTTTTTTATGCCCTTATTTTAAAACGCATAAAAGAGTTAATTCAAAACATCTAAAACTGAAAATGATGCCTACTACTTTAAGACATTTCTCTGGTATTGGCTCAGGCCAATTTGAACAGTTAAGCCCCGTATTGAACCGAGGGCCAGGTACATGTTCAATTGTTCAACTTTTAAAACCATGGGAAAGAAACACAAAAAGAAAGTACTTTCTAAGCAAGAAAGAATAAGCCTGAAAAAAGAACAGGCAGCCAAAAGTGCTGCATTTAATGAAACGTTAAGGCAAGGCACTATAAAACTCAATACCAAGCATTTAATTGAGTATGTGGCGGGTATAACCAACAAAGGTGAGCAACGTAGTGTGGCTAACAGTAGTCATATAGAATGTTATGATCACGATGTTTACTGGCGGCTGTTCCATCATTTTAACTCGCATGAGTTAAATGCCAGCAAAGGACGGCGGCAAGCCTATGTTGATTTACTGATGCACGTTGATGGGCAACATTGCAGAAAATTACTGTCTGAACCACAATACCTTGATGGATTGTTCAATATGGCCCTGCACCACACTGAAATGCTTAGGCCAGTCGATACGTGGCAGCGTAAGTCACATAATGCCGATCGGCAATTTAATGACCTGCTAAAACACTGTTTTGCCCAGTATGCAGTGCCACAGTTTTTGGCTAACCAATGGTTAACTGATTGGGGCCGTTCAGATATGCACTACTGGTACATACAACTGGGCCGTGGTTGTAGTGTACGCAAGCTGGCCGGTATGCCCGTGCAGCTTACCAAAAAAATGGGCCACCATATGTTGCAGGCACCGCCTAACTGCCTGCCTGCACAGGCTATACGGTGGGGGCAGGTGATGGGTATGGGTGGTTGCAAAAAACTGGCTAAAGCCATTACCAATACCAGGTTGGGTAGTTATATTACCCTGCCTGACAAATTTTGGGTAACGGTACTGCAGTTTTTTATTAACCA
>CAZXTW010000313.1:538-7106 GCA_964643525.1 uncultured Roseivirgaceae bacterium | reverse complement strand
CAACACCCCAGCCCTCATTCACAAAGCCACACGTATGGGCTACCTTACCACCTAAAAACAAAGAAGCTCAAAAGAAAAATAGCTGTAACTGCCCTAAGGCTCTGTAGTTAACTCCTGACTGGTAAAGGCATCAGTCACTTTTTCAATGAGAGTAATCAACTGGGTTTGCTCGCCTGGCTCAAGCACTGACATAATACGGGCGCTCATTTCATTCTTTTTGCTGTTAAAAAACTCAAAGGTGGCTTTCCCTTTGCCTTCAGTCAGGCAAACCAGCACCGTGCGTCGGTCAGTTTCTGAGTTATACCGTTTCAGGTAGTCTTTTTGCACCAGCTTATCAACTATACCGGTGGCCGTACTGTAGGGCACATCTAAATAATTGGCTACATCGCGCATAATCACATTATTTAGCGTACCTACGTAACCAATCAGTACCAGGTCTTGCTTGCTAATGTCGTGTGTCATGCTTACACAAAAATTATCCACCTCCTGCATCTTCACAATCATGAGCGAAAAGGCCTCTGAAAAGCGGTTTATATAATCTATCTGCTTGTCCATTACTCCATCAGTATAACTATTGCATTCAAACTCTAATTTAATCAATCATCTTTCATTTCAGGGCAATCTACCTGTAAAGTAGTGCCTTATAGCCAACAGGCCAGCAGTTCGCCTGCCCTTCCTTAACCTTACTGCAAACAGGGCAAAAAAGTTTCAATCAATAAATATTACGATTTACGAAATATATGGAAACTAAAACGTACGGCATACGTTAAGGCTTATGTATTTCGTATTTCGTAATATCTCATAAACAAACTATACTAACTTAATACTATTCAAGCCTGCTACTGTGCCCTGCACTGTTACATGGGCTAAACCAACCAAACAAGTCATGAAAGACGCCACTAAACCACCTAAAATGAACTTAAAAACCAGTACCCAGCAATTTGGCGAACGCTGGGGCAGGTTTATCATCAAGTACCGCTGGCCAGTGCTTATTGGTGCTTTGCTGTTATTCTTTGCCGGCATGAGCGGTGGCCCTATGGGCTTTGACAGCGACTACCACGTGTTTTTTAGTGAAGATAACCCCCAGCTTATTGCCTATGACAAACTGCAAAACACGTATACTAAAGACGATAACGTGTTTATTGTAATAGAGCGCAAAGACGGCCAACCGGTATTTGATACCCAAACGTTGGCCGCTGTTGAAGCCCTGACCGCCCAGGCCTGGCAAACGCCCTACTCAAGCCGGGTAGATGCGGTAACCAACTTTCAGTACACCAAGGCCGAAGGTGATGACCTGTATGTTGACGACCTGATTAGCAACGCCCCCGGCAAAACAACCAATGAAATTGAGGCACTGAAGGCCATTGCCACTACCGACAGCCGCATTGTAAACCGCCTGGTCAATGCCGAGGGTACAGCCACAGCCGTAAACATTACCGTGCGCCTGCCTGATGTTGATAACGGCGAGGTGGCCGAAATTGTGGCCAGCGTACGTGAGCTGGTGCAGCAGTTTGAGGCTGAAAACCCCGAGCTGCAAACCTACCTCTCTGGCTTTGTTATGCTAAACAGCGCCTTTTTTGAGGCTGCCACCAACGATGCCACCACCCTTACCCCCCTCATGTTTCTTATAGTGCTGCTTACCATATTCCTGACCACCCGCACACTAACCGGTACATTTGCCGCATTAATGGTAATCATCACCTCTATTGGCTTTGCCATGGGTGTTGGCGGCCACCTTAACATAGGCCTCACGCCACCCTCGGCAGCCTTTATGAACATTGTACTTACCCTGGCCATTGCCGATAGCATACACATACTGGTTACCTTTATACAAAGCATGAAAAAGGGCACCGCCAAACGTGAGGCCATTATTGAAAGCCTCAGGGTAAACTTTATGCCGGTTTTCATTACCAGCTTGACTACTGTTATTGGCTTCTTATCAATGAACACCAGTGATTCGCCCCCCTTTCGCGACCTGGGCAACCTCACTGCTGTGGGCATGACGGCCGCCTTCCTGTTTTCAGTAACCCTGCTGCCCATACTGCTTGACTTGCTGCCCGTACGCATCAAAGCCAAAAACCCTGATCAGGTTGAAAGCTCGTGGTTAGACAGGCTGGCCAACTTTGTAATTGCCAAACAAAAGCCCGTACTGCTGTTCAGTACCCTATTTGTTATTGGCACCTCGGTACTGAGCTTTCAGAACGAGCTGAACGATGAGTTTATTAAGTACTTTGCCCCAAGCATTAAGTTCAGAACGGACACTGACCATATAAGTGAAAACCTGACCGGTATTTATACCCTTGAGTTTTCAATAGCTGGCGACGGCCCCGGCGGCGTGAACGACCCTGAATACCTTGATAAACTCAAGGCGTTTGAAAACTGGCTGTACACCAATGATGAAGTTATACATGTAAACGCCTTTACTGATGTAATGCGCCATGTAAACAAATCAATGCATGGCGATAGCACACAGTACTTTAAAGTGCCGGCCAATCGTGATGAAGCCGCCCAGTACCTGTTTTTGTATGAACTGTCACTGCCCTTTGGGCTTGACCTGAACAACCAGGTAAACGTTGATAAATCAGAAACACGGGTAATTGCCACCCTTCAAAACGTATCAACCCAAACCATGATTGCACTCAGCAAGGCCGCCTCGGCCTGGCTCAAAACCAATGCACCAGCCTATATGTATGCAGATGCAGCCAGCACCTCTATGATGTTTGCCCACCTTACCAAAAGGCAAATCAACAGCATGATTTCGGGCACCACAGTAGCCCTGCTGCTCATTTCACTGGTATTGGGCTTTGCCCTGCGCAGCTCGCGCTATGGGTTGATTAGCCTCATACCCAACATTACCCCCGTGCTGGCTGGCCTGGGCATGTGGGCATTGTTCTATGGGTACATCAACAGCGGCATTTCAGTCGTGTTTGGCATGACACTGGGCATTATTGTTGATGATTCGGTGCACTTCCTCTCTAAATTCCTGCGCGCCCGCCGCGAGCTGGGCCTCTCACCGCAAGACAGTGTGCGCTACGCCTTCTCTACCGTAGGCAAGGCATTGGTTGTAACCAGCTTCATTCTGGTGGCCGGCTTTATGGTCATGGCCCAGAGTGCCTTCGGCATGAACTCTGATATGTCAAAAATTACCCTCATCATCATTTCGCTGGCACTGGTATTAGACTTCCTGCTGCTGCCTACACTACTGTTAATAGGCAGCAGGCAAGAGGCTAGAGATCAGAGTTTAGAAGTTGCAAGTTAGAGAGCAGAGGTTAGAAGTTAGAGATCAGAAGTTAGAAGAAAGATAATAGAGGCCTAAGATTTTGCACGCGCTGGCATCCCGACTACCAATCGGGACACCAGCTTAGCGTAGCGGCATTTATACAACTGTAAAACAATAAACCAATAAACAATATGAAAACCTTTCGCACCACCATCATGGCCTTAATAGCCACAATAACGCTGGTTACTGTACAGGCCCAGGCCGACAGAGGCCTTGAAATTGCCCAGGCGGCCGACCTGGCCGACCAGGGCTTTCAAAGCAGCGAAGCCAACCTGACCATGATACTGCGCAACAAACAGGGCCAGGAAACCACACGCGAGCTGGTAAACCAAACCCTTGAACTGACTGACGACGGCGACAAATCAATGATTGTGTTCAACACGCCGCGTGACGTAAAGGGCACCGCCACCCTTACCTTTACGCATAAAGATGGGCCAGATGACCAGTGGCTGTTTTTACCAGCCATTAAGCGGGTTAAACGCATCTCTTCAAGCAACAAATCAGGGCCATTTGTAGGCAGTGAGTTTGCTTACGAAGACCTTTCTTCACAAGAAGTAGAAAAGTATACCTACAACTTTTTAAGAGAAGAAAGTTACAACGGTACGCCCACCTATGTGGTTGAGCGCTTTCCGGTAGACCCCAAGTCGGGCTATGCACGCCAGATTGTGTGGTGGAACCAGGAAAACTACCGCCAGGAAAAGGTTGAGTATTACGACCGCAAAAACGCCCTGCTTAAAACGCTTACCTATGCTGATTACCAACTGCACCTTAACAAGCACTGGCGGGCTGGCAAGTTTGAAATGGTAAACCACCAAAGCAATAAAAGCACTGTACTGCTTTTTGAAAACTACCGGTTTAAAACCGAGCTTTCTGACAACGACTTTACCCAAAACGCACTGATCAGGGCTGGCAGGTAAGCAGTAAGTGTTGTATATGTATACCTCCAAAGTAAGGCAATTGCCGGGCCGCATAGGCATTGCCCTTGCCTGCCTTATGGCCATGGTTACCACTGCCTGGGCGCAGCAGGGTACCCCAAATACCCCCAAGCCCTACACTGAGTTTTCACTAGAGGTTGAGGGCAGCAACAGGCTGTTTTTTAACGAGGGCCTCTATGCCGGCCAAAAGCGCAACTACCTTTCGCTGGCCGTAAAGCCTGAGTTTACCATTGACTGGAACAACGGCAAGCAAACGCTAAACTTCGTGGGCTTTGCCCGCCTAGACCAGCATGATGGCCGCCGTACCCATGCTGACGTACGTGAGCTGTATTGGCAAACGGTTATTAAAAACACAGAGCTTTCAGTAGGCTTTAAAAAAGTATTCTGGGGTAAAACAGAAGCTGTGCACCTGGTTGATATCATTAACCAGACGGATGTGGTAGAAAGTTTTGACGGCGAGCAAAAGCTGGGCGAAGCCATGCTGCACCTCTCGCGGGTAACCAGGCTGGGCACGGTTGATTTGTTTGTGATGCCCTGGTTCCGCAAGCGGGTATTCCCTGGGCGCGAGGGCCGACTCAGGCCGGGCGATCCCTCAGGGCTGGTGCTTGACAGCCGCGACTTTGGCTTTGAAAGTAGTGCCGAAGAGTTCCGCCCCTCGTTTGCTGCCCGCTGGTCGCACTACATTGGCGCGTTTGATCTGGCCGTATCACACTTTTATGGCACCGGCCGCGAACCCATTGTAACTGACTTAACCACCTTTAACGCCATTTATGGCATCATTAACCAAACTGGCCTTGAGTTACAGGCCACCACTGGCCCAGTGTTATGGAAGGCCGAAGGCATATACCGGCAAAATGACTTTCAGGATGTTTTAGCTATGACAGCCGGCTTTGAGTACACCTTTGGCAATGTGGGCAATACCGGCCTTGATATTGGCCTGCTGGGCGAGTATATGTATGACGACCGGGGCACGCTGACCCTGTCTGGCCTGCAAAACGATGTATTTGCAGGCATCCGCCTGGCCCTGAATGATACGCAAGACAGCCAACTACTGGCAGGTGCCATTTTTGATACCCAGTACAGCACCAGCCTGTACTTTATTGAAGCCGAGCGCCGCCTGGGCAATAACTGGAGCGCCGTAATAGAGGCACGGCTGTTCAGCAATGTTGACCCTGCAGAGTTTACCTACCTGCTGCGTAATGATGGTTTTGTGCAGCTGGCCCTGTCAAGGTTCTTTTAAGCATTACGCCACATCAGTACAATTGTTCGTATTTTAAAGTAACAGGTTGTTTTTAAGAGGCCTACTATGCCTATAGTAGGTCTCTTTTTTTATCACGATCAGGGCTTTGGTGAAAACCAACAATGGGTCTACAGCATATTTTGTAACTTAAGCGCTACAAGCAACATACCCCCTACCCCATGAAAAAATACGATGCTGTAATCATAGGCACCGGCCAGGCAGGGCCCTCGCTGGCTGCCCAGCTGGCAGGCAGTGGCCAGAAAACTGCCATTATTGAGCGCCACCTGTTTGGCGGCACCTGCGTAAACGATGGCTGCACCCCCACCAAAACCCTGGTAGCCAGCGCCCGTGCCGCCCATATGGCCCGCCGCGCGGCCGACTTTGGCGTGCTGATTAACAGCAAGGTAATGGTAGATATGAAAAAGGTCATGGCCCGTAAAAATGCCATCGTGGCCAAATCAAACACAGGGGTAGAAGGCTGGCTTAAAAACACGCCCAACCTTGATGTGTATGAGGCTGATGCCACCTTTATTGACGTACACACCCTGCAGGTGGGTCAGGAGCAAATACAGGCACAGCAAATATTCATTAACGTGGGCGGCCGCCCCCGGGTAGATGAGCACGTAAAGGCCCCCTACTTTACCAATACCACCTTACTACAGGTTGGTTTTTTGCCCAAGCACCTGGTTATTGTAGGTGGCAGCTACATTGGCCTTGAGTTTGCCCAAATATTCAGGCGATTTGGCAGCGAGGTAACCGTGGTTGAAAAACACAGCCGCCTGGTTAGCCGGGAAGACCCTGATGTTTCGGCCACCATTCAAGACATCCTCACCAATGAGGGCATCAACCTGCGGTTAGAAGCAGAGTGCATCAGCGCCACCCAGGAAGGCGATGAGGTGCTGGTAAATGTAGTTTGCAAAGAGGGGCCACCTGTAATAAGGGGCAGCCACCTGGTGGCCGCCATTGGCCGCGTGCCCAATACTGATACCCTGGGGCTTGATAAAGCTGGGGTAACTACAAACAGCCAGGGCTATATTACCGTAAACGACGTCTTTTCAACATCATTCCAACGTCCAAATCGTTAAATTGACGTTGAAACGACGTGTACTTACT
>CAZXTW010000313.1:0-513 GCA_964643525.1 uncultured Roseivirgaceae bacterium | reverse complement strand
CAAAAACTGTTTGATGTGTGAACACACATCTGTCTCTATTAGTTTTAACACGTAATTCAACGGAGCCATTAAGAATGCGATCCCCCCTCCAAAAAAAAAAAAAAAATTGAGCTGCGAGTAAGATGAGTTAAATCCGAGACTACATGACATGGCGTGACTATCTGCAAAGGAGTAACTTATCAATTGATACTTCTTGTCCATACACACCAAAAGACTTATTTTTCCCAGTTAACGCAGACGTCTTAAAGACGTCTTTGAGACATCCATAACATTCAGAAGACGTCTTAAAGACGTCTCTAAGACATCCTGTGTTTATAGGGTTAACCGAGGAAATCATTTAAAGATTGTGCACATACACCATACGTATAAGAACAACAAAAGTTTACCGTGCAAGTAAGGAAATACACGGTTTTTTTTTGTATAAGCAACAACTCTTTATAAGCAACAACTATTCATAAGGTTAGTCTCAATTTTACTAACAAATTTTACTGCTACTTTGAAAATGAGCTATTT
>CAZXTW010000312.1:0-7106 GCA_964643525.1 uncultured Roseivirgaceae bacterium | reverse complement strand
GAAGCCGGCATGACCATATACCCCAACCCTACCAGTGGCACCTTATACCTGCGCTTTTACCAGCCCCATGAAAGCAAAGTGCAGGTAAAGCTGTATGACATGAGCGGCAACCAGCATACCACCCTTATTGATGAGCAGCTGGTTACTAGCGGCCAGCGTACGCTCAAGGCAGACCTGAGCCAAGTGCCCAATGGCATGTACCTGGTGCGCTTAACCAGCCAGGGGGGCAAAGCCTTTATTGAGCGGGTAATTAAAATAGCCCATGGCACAGAGTAAAGGCAACTGAGCGCATTTTTCTATAACATACATATACCATGAGTACTTGCAAAAGGCAGCCCTGCTGGGGTTGCCTTTTGTTCTTCGGTTTGTGTTTTCATTTAGGTACCAATACTTATACTTTACCAGGCGCCAGCCACCTAATTTAGGCCTGATTGAATACATCAACAACAAACAGCATTTTCATGAAAACACGACGCAACAGCTTAAAAGTATGGCTGCTATTGCTGGCCAATGTAGTGGCCTTGCAGGCCTTTGCGCAAGGCTATGACGCAAGGGTAAACATATTGGAGCCTTTTGACCCAAACGCACTGTTTGACACAGGCCTGCCCCATGAGCAAATTACCTGGCAAATTAAATACCATTATGAGTTTACCTTCAGCAACATCAACGCCGGGCAGCACTTTCCGTATTATGGCATTGTAAGCCTGAAGCCTACCTACACCTGTGCTGATGGCACACAGGTGCCATTTACACCTGCCGAGTTTAAGCTGCTGGTGAGCCAACCGGTAACAGATAATAAAAATGAGCCCTGGCTCAACACCACAGGGTTTGCTTTATATGAGCAAAGCAATGAGGGCTACACCACTGAGGTGCTGCACCCGGTTACTTTTGAAAACAACTGGCATACTGATGCGCAGGGCTGGCTGGTTTTTCCTGATGAGGTGCTGCTGGGCCGCCTGCAGGCCCCGCTAAAAATTACCAGGTGGCTGGGCGGTATTGACCCTAAGCCTGCAGCCAACCTGCCTTATACCTATGCCCAAAACATATGGGCCAGCAACCAGGCCCTGCCCAACCAGCCCCCTAATGATACGCTAAAGCTGCAACATGGCCATGTGGGCTACAACCAGTTGGTATCAATTGAGTTTAGCCCAGCCCCCTGGTATGCTAATATGCTGCCTAGTGCCATGTACAGTGCAGCCAACTTTTTTGAAGAGGCTACCGACGGGCAGTTTACTGTTGATACCATTCAATTTGTTACCAACAAAAAAGACTGGAAAAATGCCGATGTACAGCTGTATGCCAGTAATATGCAGTGGCCCAGTGTATTTATGCTTGGCAAGGGCACCATGTATATGCCCCGCTACTTTTGGGGCAACAACACGGCACAAAGGGCACTTTCGCCCTATGCTACCCAATACCAGTACAATGCCCCCGTACATTACCAAACCTGGGCGCACGAGTGGGGCCATTTATTGCTTAACGTGTATGATGAGTACATTAACCCTTTTGGGTATGACATGCCCCATAAAGACATTAGCGATAAAACTTTTTTTGGCATGATGGACGGTCAGGCAGCCGATGAACACTGGGATGGGGGCGTGCCCGCAAACGAGCTCTCGTCAAAAACCGTGTATGACAACTACCCCTTTACCTTAATTTTTGGTACCAAGCATGCCTATTACCATGATGACCGCTCGGTGTGGGAGTCTATAGAACATGACATTGAAAGCAACTGGCGCACGGGCATTACCATACCAGAAGAGCGTGACCCCAGCCAACTCACAGATGGTCTTTATTTTAAGGGGTATGTTGATGATGTGCCTGTGGTTACCCTGATGGACCAACCCGAGCAACCGCACAGCACTAAAAATGTAAACTTCTGGTATGATGGGCCCAATGGCACCAAGTACTCTGGCAGCTATACCAGAACCACCCTGGTTAAAAGCAGCCACCGGCTTGACCAGGGCCAGGCCTCAGAGCTGGGCGATGTATTGGTATTGGGTGTAGAAAACGGCGACCGTGTGTCGGGCCTGTACCGTGCCCCACGTGCTTTTTACACCCTGGCTGGCTCTGCCATACTTGATGCTGACCCCGTGGCGGTAGAGCCCATTAAGCTTAGCCCACTGGCTATTAACTTTAACCCGTTACGCACTGCACAGGGGGCTAGCCCCTACCTGTTGGCTACCAACCAATGGACTTACCAGGGTGGTGATATTACCATGCAATGGGCCACCAACCAGCCCCAGCAGGTATTTAATGCCCTTACCACCGGGCAGCAAACCATAGGTGGTACTGACGGGTTTACTGTAGCTGCCCCCACCGCCCCTGCCTTGTTTGCTGCCAGCGGCACAGATGCCAACGGCACCACCTTTGAGGCCGTGGGCCACCTGCAGCACACTACCGTAGAGGCCCTGCAACGGCAGGCTGGGCCAACACCTTTTATTGATGTTACCCCGGTAGATATGCCTGCTGCTGCCAACATAGCCTATGGCTACAGCGTATTTGCCCCATTAACCAAGGGCCTGCCAGATAGCATAGATATGGTGTCAGAGCAGCTGCATGTAGCGGCTACTGAGCCCTTGCTGGCCACCATACGCAGCACGGTAAGCCCCGTATACAGCTACGCCAGCACACAACTGCAACAGGCGGTGTTGTACCAATGGCAGGCTGCTGGCCAGTACTGGCAGGCCAGCGAGCGCTGTTTGCCATTTAGCCCCACAGACAGCACCCATGCGGCCACTGTGCAGGCCAACGGCACCTACCTGGTGGGGGTGCTGCCCCAGCACCCCCTGCTTGACAACACCCAGGTAACTGCCGCACTGCACCTGGAGGCCGCCGCTACCATTACCGCACAAAACTTTAGTACTGAAGCCAACAGCCATACCGTACTGGCGGCCCCTCAAAAAGTACTGCTACAGCCAGGTACCACCCTGCACCAGGGCAGCACCGTTACTGCCTATATTGCCACTTGTGAGGTGCGCCATGACATAGCCCTGCCACATACATTAAGCCAAAACAGGCTGGCCAGTATTGAGGCATTGGCCACCAGCAACACGGCCCAACAACAAATTACTGTATACCCCAACCCCAGTAACGGTGCCTTTACCCTGCGGCTTGGGGCAGGTCAGGGCCCGGTAAAAAGCATGGCCATCTATACCCTGCAGGGCATTAAGGTTTGGCAGCAGCAACCTGATAACACCCTGCAGGCTGCTGAAAACGGCCTTGCCGTTAATGCCAGCCAGCTGCCAGCCGGTACTTACCTGCTGGTGGTACAAACAGCCAACAGCGGCCGGCTGGCCAAAAGGGTGCTTATAAAATAACAATGCTTTGCTGGTAATATAGGTACCAATACTTATGTGAATGGGGCTGGCACTGCACCATATTTGTAGTGTAGCCAATCAAACCAACAGTACAGCCCGGCACGGGCAAATAGCACTTAACTTTTCAGAAATACCCCGTAAGGGGTTGCCATTGCCATACATGCAATGGCCTGGTAATGCTATGCTTAGCCAAACACCTAACAGAAACAGCAAACAAAACAAATCACTTATGATACCCTTCAGCTTCAACCAACTTCAATACTTTCTGTGGCCGGCTTTGGCTTTAATGGCTGTGGTGGCCAATGCCCAGCAGCCCAACTTAAGTGCGTTTAGTGTGCAGGCTTTAGACAGCACGGCAGCGGCACAAAACAAAGCCACCGCCATTGAGTTTGTAACCAACCCAGCCCTGGTGGCCGGGCAAGGCACGGTAGTGCCCATGGGGGGCACCGGCAACCACCAAACTGAAATAGCCACCGCCAGCCTGCGTGGCAGTAGCCAGCAGCTGTGGGTGCGCATACAAACTGCCAACGGGCAGTACAGCCCCTTATACATGTGGCAGCCCATTACCTTATTGAACCACTCAGTGCCCAATGCCATTGCACCTATAGGGCACAACAGCATAACCAGCCTTACCTTTTACACAGGCCAGGCGGGCCTTACCGGCCAGCAACAGGGGCAGCAGGTGCCCCTGGCTGCCGGGCAAACCAATGCCACGGTGCCCACCAACCAAAACACAGCTGGCGTATGGCCAGTATACTACCAGCCCAACTATGCCAATGGTGCTACCGGCCCTATTGAATACTTGGGGCGGGTGGTGAATAACGCCTCCCTGTTTGATGCTACCAACAACCAGCATGCCCTCATAACCGGGTATGAATACTATTTTGGCCCCGACCCCGGCGTGGGGCAAGCCACGCAGGCCAGCTACCAACCCGGCAAACCCCTGCTGCTACCCGTTGGCAGCCTGGCGGTGGGCCAGCACACAGTGGGCATCAGGCTAAAAGATGCCAGCCAGCGCTGGAGCCAGGCCCAGACAGTAAGCTTTACCGTACAAGCGGGCCAGGCATCAGACTATATTGTAATTGCGCCCAGCCCCAATGATGTGCTTTACGCGGGGCAGGCCATTGAAGTGCAGTGGCTCACTGACCAGCCCTTTACCAACGCCAGCCTGGCCCTGCTAAACAGTGACGGCACAAACCTGGCAACCATAGGCAACTTAACCTACCCTGCACAACAAAGTGGCCAGCATGGCTTTACCTGGCCAATTGCCAAAACCCTGACCGAGGCCACAACCCCGGCCACCCTACAGATTACAGCCAACAGCAACGTGCCCCCCATTAACATACCGGTTACCATCAAGGCCCCTGGTATTACCCTTTTGCCACTACCGGTAGCTACCATTGAAACAGGCCAGTCACTGCCCATTGAATGGCAGGCAGAAGGATTTGGCCCAACAGACCTTATTGATTTGTACTATACTGACAATGACCTGGCCAGTAAGCATTTAATTGCCAGGGTGCCCAACACCGGGGCTTACACCTGGGAGGTGCCCGGCCTGCCTGCTTCAACCAATTACCAGATTGTAGCCAGCGCCCAGGGCTTTACCTGGCAGGCCACCACCCCTAAATTTACCATACAGGCCATAGGCATTGCCGGCGATTATGCCGCCATTGCCCTGCCCATTGCCCAGCTGCCCGTAACCCTAAATGGCAATACGGCCGGCTTGACCTCTCAATTTAGTCATGGCCAGGACCAGGGCCAGCCTGGGGCAGATGTTTACTACCGGTTTAGCACACCCAGCTGCATAGATGAGCTAACGGCTACCTTACAGGTGGGCAATGCCCAGTTTGCCTGCCTGCATATTATTGACGCCTGGGGCAACAACGTGGCCCAGGTGTGCAGTGGCGCCCCCCAGCTCACTACCAACCTGCTTAAAAGCAATGAAACCTATTATGTGGTGGTTGATGGGTATACTGATAGTCTTGACTATACCTTTACCCTGGAGGCCACTACCCTAACAGCCAGCAGCTTTGACAGAAGCCCCATTGACATACAGGCCTGTGGCAGCCAGATACAGTTAGACCCCGGCGTGGCCAATGCCGATTATTACGAATGGTACAGCATTGCCACTGATGGCACCCCCACACCGTTACCAGGCCAAATCAGCCAAAGCCTGCTGGTTACCCAGGAAGGAACCTACCAGGTGCTGCTATCAACCAATAAAAAGTGCAGCATAAACCAGTACCAGGTGGCCTTTAACAGCCAGGCCGATACGGCCCTGGTCATAGACCTGCATTTTAACGGTACCCCCTTCAGGGTTGATATTGACTGGGTAAACAACACCCAGAACCCCAGCTGGTTTAAAGCACAAAACGGGCAGGCAGCAGCCATTGCACCAGCAACTGATAATATAAACGGTTATGACGTTACCGCTACGGGCAATTACATGGTGCGCTACTTTACCGGTAAAAAGTGCGCTGCCATTGCTTACAATATTGTTGATATTGAGGTGGGCCTGGCCATTGACCCAAAGAAAATTTACGACACCAGAGCAATTGCCTTCTCTGCCAACCCCGTATTTCCTGTTACTGTTAATGGGGCCGGGCAAAACACCAAACCTGGTGTTGCCTATTTATGGAACAACGGCCTCACCACCCCTACGCGCACCTTTAGCCAGGTAGCTGATTTTGCCGGGGCTTACCTTGACTTTACTGAGGCCCAGTGGGGCACCCGCCGCATTTACTACCAGAACACACCCGTGGTTGATGATACCGTTTACCTGTACAACTGCAATGGGGGCAGCTATTTGCTTGATGCCAAAGTGAATGGCTTTAGCAGCCAGGAGTTTACCTGGGCTGATGGCAGCTATGGCCAGCAACGCACCGTTACCCAGCCAGGCACCTACACAGCGCATATCATTACCCTGGCTGGCGTGCATAAAAAAACATTTATTACCGTTGATGGCCCTGAAGAAGTAGACGAGCTTTTTGAAATAGGCATTGATGATGCGCCCATTACTATTGACTTTATGAGCCGCCTGAACGTAAAAGCTGAATTACTGGCCCAGTTTGAGCTGCAAGACAATTTATACAACCCCATAGCCCAGGGCCATATACAAACCATTGCCAATGCGGGTACCTACTACATGCAGGTTACTACCAGTAACTGGTGCAAGCGTTACGCTTTTCTGGTGCGTGACGGCCACCTTGACCAGGCCCAGGTGCCTGTAGGCTTGTGCCTGGGCCAGGCCTTTACCCTGGATGCCAGCCCCTGGGTAGAAGCGTTAAGCGCTTACAATGCCATTACCTGGCGCAATGCCAATACCAGAGCCGTACTGGCGCAGGGCAGCAGTGCCACCTACTCAGGTACATTTACTGCCTTAACCAGCATTGAGGCCGCCCTGTTTTCAAACTTATATGGCTATGTGTCTGTAGTGTTTGAGCTAGACAACACCCCTACCGTTATGCATGACCTGAGCCGGTTTTTGAAAAACGGCGAAGCCACCCTTGACGCCACCAGAATTTACGCTGACGTATTTGCTGACAATACCCTGCCCAATAACTATGCCTGGAGCGGCGGGCAGCCCATTACCCAGGGCTTTGTTAAAGCAACAGCGCCAGGGGCCTATACCGTGCAGATTGAAATGGACTTTGGGTGCTTTGAGCAAACATTTAACGTAACTGAAGCTACCGGCGGCCTGTTGGCCACAGCCCCACTGCAACTGAGTGACTTTGCTGATAGCGTAACCACCATCTCTGCTGGTGGGGGCGGGGCCGGTAATGACCC
>CAZXTW010000311.1:0-7110 GCA_964643525.1 uncultured Roseivirgaceae bacterium | reverse complement strand
TAATTCATTACTGTGTGGCCAACATGCCGGGTGCAGTGCCTTATACCTCTACCGTGGCGCTAACCAATGCCACCCTGCCCTATGCCATTGCACTGGCCAACCATGGCTGGCAAAAGGCCTGCCGCCAAAGTGATGAGCTTAAAAAAGGCTTGAACATTATTAATGGCAATGTGGTATACCAGGGGGTGGCAGAGGCATTTAACCTGCCCTACCAACATGTTGATAACTTCTTATAGGTGCAACAAAACTCCGTACATAACAAACTTAAAGGGCGCCATGGCGCCCTTTTGTGTTTTTAACACATAAACCGGGGCAACCCTTCTAAAAAGGTGGTTTCATTGGTGGTGTGGTTTACCTGGCAGCAATAATGTACTTTGCCATTGGTTACTACCAGATAAGGCGCGCGCTTGCTTTTGTTGTATACCGCTGCCTGGTTAAACACCTCTTGCCCAATTTTTACATAAGGGGCCTTACACTCTACCAGCATCCAGGGTTGGCCCGCACGGTCAAACACTAAAATATCAGCTCTTTTTTGCAGCCTGTTGTAGTTAGCAGCCTGCTCTACCTGAATTAGCCCCCTGGCACAGTTTGCCTCGGTAATAAGGTAATGCACAAAATGCTGGCGCACCCATTCTTCGGGCGTAAGGGCCACATACTTTTTTCTAATAGGGTCTAGAACATAGGGCTGCCCCTGCGTTTCTTTAATCTGTAAAGGCGCTTGTGGCAGGTTTAATTGATCATACATAAATGGGCCTGTAGCAGGTGCAAACAAAGCCCACCAAAATACACCTTTTTTTAGTAAAGAGAGAATAATTACTAATTTGGCCATTCTGTTTTCAGCAATCTATTTTCAGCATGGTTCACTACCTCGTCATAGGTACACTTGTTGTTGTGTTTTTCCTGATTTACCGCGATTGGGTGCGCCCCTCTATAGGTATGTTGGGCGCTATTATGCTATTTATTGTATGTGGGGTACTTACCCCAGATGACATGCTCAAGGGCTTTTCTAACCAGTCTATTGCAAGCGTAGTGCTGCTGATATTAATTACGGCCGGGCTTAGTAAAAACTTTAACCTGGAACCTCTGTTTGACCGCCTGTTTAAACGGGTACGCAGCTACCGGGTATTTTTATTGCGCATGATGACCCAGGTAGCCCTGCTCTCATCTATCATGAACAACACCCCTGTAGTGGCCCTCATGACCCCCTATGTATTTAACTGGGGCAAAAAAGCTGATATATCACCTTCGCGGCTGCTCATTCCATTATCGTTTGCTACCATCATGGGTGGTATGATTACCCTCATAGGTACCTCTACCACCCTGGTGTTAAACGGTTTTTTGATAGAGTTTGGCCAACCCGGCCTTAAAGCATCTGAGCTGTTAATCACAGGGCTGGCCGTAACCACCACAGGCATTTTATTCCTTGCTTTTGTTGGCCACCGGCTATTGCCCAACCGGCGTGATTTGATTGAAACATTCAAGAAAAACACCCTTGAATACATTGTTGAAACTGTACTGACTGACGGCTCGCCATTTATTGGGCAAACCATTGTACAGGCAGGCCTGCGCAACCTTCGTGGGGCATTTCTGGTAGAAATTATCAGAAACGGGCAGGTCATATCACCGGTAGAACCTCATGAGGTAATAGAAAAAGATGATTTGCTGTTTTTTGCCGGCAATACCCAGGACATTCTAGACCTGGTTAAAGAAAGTAAGGGCATTAAGCTGCCACAGCAGGCCAGCAAAATCAATACAGATAAAATTCAGGTCATAGAGGTGGTGGTAAACCCTAACAGCACCTTAATAGGCAAGCAAGTGCGTAATACCGACTTCCGCAACCGGTACGATGCAGCAATAGTGGCCATACACCGAAATGGCGAACGCCTGAGCGGCCGCATTGGTGATGCCACCATCAAAACTGGTGACCTGCTGCTGCTGTTTGCCGGTAAAGATTTTAGAGAGCGCGTTGATTACTTTCGCGACATTTACATCATTTCTGAAATTAGAGAACTGCCCAATGTTGATGCTAAAAAGAAGTTCTCGCTCATTGCTGTAGGTGCCATTGCTATTGGCCTGCTGGGCCTGGGTTACTACTCATTGTTTACCTCTTTGCTCATCATATTTACGCTTATGGTAATACTCAAGATGATTACCCTGCGTGATGTAAAGCGTGAAATGGACCTGAACCTGATTGCTATTCTGGTATTTTCACTGGTATTGGGCGAGGCCATTATTAAAACAGGTACGGGCAGCCTGGTGGCAGGGGCTGTGGTAGACCTGCTGCACCCCTATGGCAACCTGGCCATATTGACCGGGCTGCTGTTGCTCACTACCCTGCTCAGCTCATTTATTACCAATGTAGGGGCGGTAAGTATTGCGTTTCCGGTAGCGTATGCAGTATGCACACAACTGGGCATTAACGGGGCACCATTTTACCTGGGCATTGCTTATGCAGCCTCTGCGGCGTTTTTAACACCCATAGGCTACCAAACCAACCTGATTATATACGGGCCAGGTGGCTATACCTTTAAAGACTTTATCAAAGTAGGTTTTCCTGTAACGGTAGTTTACCTCATTACTGCCCTGGTATGCATTGTGCTGCAATACCAGGATGTGTTTTTATAGTCGGCTACGCTCTTTGGGTATACGCACTGCCAACAGCAGCAAAAAGCCAATCACAAAAAAGGTAATGAGTGCCAGCACGCTATTGCGCATACCCCCAGTCAGGTGCTCTACCAGGCCAAAAACAAAGGTGCCCAACCCGGTTGATACCTTATCCATCACATCATAAAAGCTAAAATAAGAGGTATTATCATCAGTATCAGCGGGTATCAGCTTTGAGAAAGAGGCCCTTGATAATGACTGGATGCCCCCCATAACAAGCCCTACAATAAAGGCTATACCAAAAAACTGGTATTCTGTA
Source organism: uncultured Roseivirgaceae bacterium (assembly GCA_964643525.1). GTDB lineage: Bacteria > Bacteroidota > Bacteroidia > Cytophagales > Cyclobacteriaceae > CAZXTW01. Next base: position 4,187 of record CAZXTW010000311.1, on the reverse strand, counting down.
TAGGTAAAGTAGGCCAGCACACACACCACTACCCAAATCAACACCTGTACCAGCAATGAAAAGCGGTTGCCCCGCATTTTTGATAGCTGCGCAAACAGGTATGCCCCACCTATGGCCACTACCTGAATAATTAAAACCGTTAAGATAAGGCTGCCCCCTTCAAGCTTCAGTTCCTTGGCCCCAAAGCTGGCGGCCAGGTACATAACTGTTTGCACCCCCATATTGTAGAAAAAGAAGGCGCCCAAATACAGCTTCATGTTTTTGTACTGCTTAACACGCCGCCATACCGAGCGCAGCTCCTGGTAGCCTTTTAACAAAAGCTGCCCTTTGGGCTTTCTGTTATAAGGGTTATTGGGCAGTAACTTAAATGTAATTTGAGCAAAGCCAATCCACCAGACGCCCACCATTAAAAACGACCACTTGACCAACTCAAGGCTTTGTGCGTCTGTTGGGTCAGGACCAAAAAACCAGGTGGGGTTTTCAATCATAACCAGGTTAACAATAAGCAATAACACACTGCCAAGGTAGCCCAAAGAGTAGCCTCTGGCGCTCACTACGTCGTACTTATCAGGGCTGGCAATTTCAGGCAAAAAGGCATTGTAAAACACCAGCGAGCCCGAATAACCTATGCTGGCAAATACAGAAGCTATAATGCCCAGTTCAATATTTTCACCGGTAAAAAAGTAAAGCACAATACATGAGGCACCACCCAGGTAAGTAAAAAACTGCATAAAGGCCTTCTTCTTACCGCTGTAGTCAGCTATGCCCGAGAGCAAGGGCGACAGCAGCGCAACAAACAAAAAAGAAAAAGACAGGGCGTATGAGTATAGCGTGGTGTTGGGCAACTGGTAGCCAAAAAAACTAACCATTTCATTCTCAAAGAACTGTTTGGTCACGTTTTCATAGTAAACCGGAAAAATGGTGGAGGTGATTACCAGTGAGTAAACTGAGTTTGCCCAATCATACATGCACCACGCACGAACTATCTTAGGGTTATTCAATTGCATATTTGCGAAAATAACAAAAAAAGGGCTTTCCAACAGGCAAGGCCTTTTCTATTTAAGTTACATTACTCTAAATATTCTTTTCTCTTTTGGCTGAATTGCACAACACTTTTCTTGTTTTTGAAGCAGGTGCTTAAACGCAAAAAGCCTCCCTGAGACAGGGAGGCTTCTTTATAAACACTACTAGGGTAGTACCTACTATATGTTGTCAGTTCTCTTAGTCGAGTTATAAAGCACCTTACGGGCATTGGCTTCTTTCAGCTCTTGCTGAACGTCAACAATTACACCCATTTTTGCTTCTTTATCAACTTTTAGCGAGATAGTAATCTGGTCTCTTTGTGATTCGTCCAGGGCATCTTTTTCTGCCAGTACAAACTTCACAATGCCTTCAGTTTCAATAAATACGTCATTGACCTGAATCAGGGGCTCATTACCAAACTTACGCGTGTCTTTAGGTGCGCCAATGTACATATAACTCACCAACGACTTCTTCTCAAGCTTTTGCAGCTGCGTAGCCTGCGGTATGCGTTGCTCAACCAGAATGTCAGTCTCTCTCAGTACAGTAGTTACCATAAAGAAGAACAACAACATGAAAATGATATCAGGCAATGCTGCCGTAGGGATATCATTAGATGCTTGGGTTTTTTTCTTAAACTTTGACATGTACTAATGTTTAATGTTGCTGCTCAAGATCAACCACCTACTTTGCTAGGCTCGGCAATTGATATGTTTCTTGGTATACCATCACGGGCCTTATCATAAAGCTCCTTCAATTTAGGATCTTTCTTATCTAACGTCCGGAAAATCTCTGCCAGGTCTTTGGGGCCTTTGTCAGGAAAAGCCTGAAGCAATTCGCTGGCTACACGTTCGCCATATATTTCATTGTAGGCAGCCTGCAACTCATCAAGTACGGCCAAAAACAATTCATAACTGGTACCACGGTCTGTTTTAAACGATACAACGGCTTCTTCTGGCGAGTCTGACGAGGTAGGATCCTGGCCGTAGTTCAGCACAAAATCTTTTACCATTTGCCTTAAGGCAGGCACGTCATCAATGCCACCAAAGGGCTCATCTTCTACCAGCAGCTTATCAGACGAGTTGGCCAGAATCTTAAAGATGTTCTTGGCGTTTTTGTTAATGTCTGGTGGTGGCTGGTTTGGGTCAGGCTTGGGCGGCAACACCAGCAATATACCTTTATCAGAGGCAATTGTTGTAGTTACAAGGAAGAAGATCAGCAGCAGGAAGGCAATATCGGCCATTGACCCTGCACTAACCTCTGGATTAGCTCTTCTACCCATTACTTAAATATTTTAGATAATTCTCCTAGAATCAAAAGTATGATTGATCCGAACACCAATATATACATGGTACTTAACACCCCACCTATTGATTTAGAAAGGGGCGCATCAACGCCAAAGGTGGCGTATACTTCAGTCACTTCATTACCTGAAACGCTGTAGCCAATCAGGAAAATCACGGCCAGTACAATGATGCCAATAATGGGCTTTAACAAGCTTTTAGGATCACTGACCAGCGAAATTATGATGGGTAGCAAAATGGCAGCAGAAAAGCATAATATTACTAATATATATGCTATTACAATACCATAGTCTACAAAGAAGTCTTGAAAACTCATATGCTTATGCTCTGTGTAAAGTCAAATGTTTAACCTTTCGGCTTATTTATTGGTCAGGTTGTGCTTAACCAATACGTCAACCAAAGAAATAGAAGCGTCTTCCATCTGGATTACCAGAGAGTCAATCTTAGAAACAAGGTAGTTGTAGAACAGCTGCAGGATAACGGCCACAATCAAACCACCTACTGTTGTTAACAGGGCCACTTTAATACCACCAGCAACCAGTGAGGGAGAGATGTCACCCGCAGCCTGGATCGCGTCAAAGGCACCAATCATACCAATTACAGTACCCATGAAACCAAGCATAGGAGCAAGCGAGATAAACAGCTGGATCCAAACCAGGCCTCTTTCAAGGCGGCCCATTTCTACTGAACCGTAAGAGATGATTGATTTCTCTACCATTTCAATACCTTCAGACATACGCATCAGGCCTTGGGTAAAAATTGAAGCTACAGGGCCACGCTTGCTTTTGCACAAGTCTTTGGCAGCTTCTACACCGCCAGACGAAAGGGCATCTTCTACGCCAAGTACTAATTTTTTAGTGTTGGTGGTAGCCAGGTTCAGGCTAATGATTCTTTCAATTGCAACGGCCAAACCAAGGATAAGACAAAGCAGTACAATACCCATGAACTCCCAACCACCTTCAATGAATTTTTCTTTAATTCTCTGGTGGAAAGTCAGATCTTCTTCTTCAGCGGGTGCAGGTGCAGGGTCATCCTGAGCAGTAGTTGTGCTAGGGGGTGTTGCAGGCTCTACCGCAGCGGGCTGCGCTGTAGTATCGGTACCGTCGGCAGTAGAATCTTGCGCGCCATCCTGACCTAATACTAAGGTAGAGTAACCTAGGGTCAAAATCCCCGTAAGCATCAATAAAGTGAAAAGCTTTTTCATAATTGAAATTTTAAGAGCTTATTTAACCGTTGTTATAAGTTCGTTTATGATTATAGAGTAAATATTGGCTATATTATTATCGGCAGCGGAGAGAGAGGGATTCGAACCCTCGGTACCCCTGTGGGGGCACACTCACTTTCCAGGCGAGCACCTTCAACCACTCGGTCACCTCTCCTAACCCAAATTTTTAGTATGCTTATCGAAACAAATAAATCAATAAAAAACGCTATATGCAAGTTTTGGAATACTTTTTTGAATAGGCCAAATATCAAGACATTTCCCCGCAAATAGGTATTTTTAGCCTATCTTTTACTACCTCAGGGCTTTGTTCATTCCCCAACAGAAACATCAACTTTGTTACAGCTGCTTCTATGGTCAGGTCGCTTCCGCTTACCACCCCTATCTCTTCAAGCAGCTTACTGGTTTGGTACCTGCCCTGCATCACACGCCCACCCGTACATTGCGATACGTTCAAAATAATGAGTCCTTTAGCCAGGGCCTGTTTTAACTTGTCAATGAACCAGTCATTAGTAGGTGCATTGCCTGAGCCATAGGTGGCCAGTACAAGCCCCTGTAACCCCTCAATATTCAATATACAATCAACCATATTTGGGCTTATGCCAGGAAACAGATGCAGTACTGTTACATTTTCATTAAAC
>CAZXTW010000310.1:0-7129 GCA_964643525.1 uncultured Roseivirgaceae bacterium | reverse complement strand
CCTGGAGCTGCAACCATATGATGAGATGGGGGGCATAGCCGATACGCTGGCAGAACCTGAAGATACTGACAGCCCAGAGCATTTAAGCTTTAGTATGGAGCGTATCAGAGCAGCAGTGCAACAACTGCCAGATGGTTTCAGGGTGGTGTTTAGCCTGTACCTGCTGGAAGGGTACGACCACCGCGAAATAGCCCAGATACTGGGCATTACAGAGTCTACATCAAAGTCGCAATTTAACAGGGCCAAGAAAAAACTGAGAGAGGCCCTTGGCACAGGAAAGGAGGTAATGGTATGACGAAGCAATTTGAAGATCATATTAAAAAGCATAAAGACAGCTTTGACACGTTAGAACCCAGACATAACCTTTGGGACCGCATTAACAAGGAGCTTGACGAGCAGGACGACGAAGAGGGCCACAGGCATATGACGCCTCTGCCGCAAGGCACAACCCCCACGGCCAACAAGGCAGGCCAGGTAAGGCAGCTTAAGTTCAGGGTGTGGCAGGTAGCTGCCGGGTTGTTTTTTGTGCTTAGTGCTGCACTGGTGGCAGAGCGTTTTTACACCACGCCACCTACTCTGCATGAAATGCTGGGGGCCGAGTATGCTGAAGTAGAAGGCCACTACATGCGGGTAATACAAACCAAGCAGGCTGAAATTGCCAGGCTACCAGCAGAAGACCCATACCTGACAGAAGATTTGGTAGCCGATATTGAAGAGCTGAATGTGTTGTATAACGATTTACAGCAAGATTACCTGCAAGCCCCTAATGAACGGCTGGTGAATGCCATGATTGATAACCTGAAGCTGCGCATTGCCATTTTAGATAAGCAGCTAGAAATATTAGAAAAAGTAAACCATCAAAATAATGAAGACAATACAAGAACAATTTAAGCATTACGTAGTATTAACGTTGCTGGCCCTGGTGCTGGCCCTGCCCAGCCAGGCGCAGGAACAAAAGAAAATCAGCAAGCAGTACAGCGTCTCGTCAGATACTGAGCTGAGCATTGACAACCGCTTTGGCCTGGTTGAGATTAAGACCTGGAGCAAGAATGAAGTCACTGTAGACATTACCATTAAGGTAGAAGGACGCGGCAGTAGAAGCGACAAAGAGTTGCTGGACAGGATTGATGTTGAGATTCGTGACAGCAGCCCCAAAACCTCGCTATATTTTAAGACGGTTATTGGCAGCAATCGGGGCTGGAATAACAACGGCAACTTTTCAATAGATTATGTGGTGAACATGCCCAAAACTATGAGCCTGGATTTAAGCAATGCCCATGGCGAGACGTTTGTTGGTGATATTGAAGGGTATGTACGCTTAGAGAGCCGTCACGGCCGCGCCAGGCTGGGTAAGCTGGGCAAAGCAGATGTTGATATTGAGTTTGGTAGCGCCAGCATTGAAGGCATTGCCCTGGGCGATTTGCAAATCAGGCACTGTGGCCGTGTAGATGTAGAGTCGTTGGGTAATGTAGAAGTGAGCAGTGCCCACAGCAATATTGATATTACTGAGGCAGGTGATTTAGAGATAGAAGCACAACATGGCAACGTTCGTGTTGACGCAGTGGCCGACCTTGATGCTGATATGGCCCATGGCAACCTGAGGGTAGGTAAGCTGGCCAATACACTGCTGCTGCGCTCAAGGCACGGCAATGCCGATATTGATGAGGTAGACAAAGACTTTAACCGCATTGATATGGATGGTGAGTTTGCAGACTTTGACCTGAACATTACTGCCGGGGCCGGTTTTGATTTTGACGGGCGTTTTCGCCATGGCTCGTTGAAGTACAACCGTGATGAGTTTGACTTTCCGATTAGCATTAAAGAATCGCATGAGTCAGAATACCGCGGTAAGGTAGGCGGCGAAGGCAGTGCCAGAGTAAGCGTAAGAACAAGCCACGGTAGCCTGCGCCTGCGCAAAATATAACCCTGTTTAAAATGACACTTGGATACTAATGATAGAATTCTTTTAAACGAAAGGCCCCGCCTGCAAGGCGGGGTTTTTTTTATGGTTGGGCTTCATTTACCTAATGTACTACTAAGGGTTCGCTCACCTCTGCCACCTCCATCAGGCCTGCCTCGTTCACTGCCAATAGTTGTACCGACTTGAGTTCGTTAATTAGCAATGGGTCATATTTGGCCATAACACGCACATAATTTTCAGTAAAGCCGTGCATTTGGCCATCTTCTACATCATCTTCAAACAGCACTGTAGCTGCTTTGCCTTGCTGTTGCTCGTAAAAGTAGCGTTTCTTCTTTTCTGATAAAGTGCGCAGCATTTTAGAGCGTTGCTGGCGCTGTGCATAGGGCACTACGTTGCCCAACTCAAGGGCACGGGTATTGGCCCGTTCTGAATAGGTAAATACGTGCAGGTAAGAAACATCCAGTTCATTCAAAAAGTGGTAGGTTTCCAGAAAGGCTTCTTCAGTTTCGCCAGGGAAGCCCGTAATCACATCTACCCCAATACAGCAATTGGGCATCAGGGCTTTAATCTTGGCCACACGCTGGGCGTATAAGTCGCTTAGATAACGGCGGTTCATGGCCTTTAAAATGGCATCGCTGCCGCTTTGCAATGGAATATGAAAGTGGGGCACAAACCGCTTTGACTGAGCCACGAACTCAATAATATCGTCATCTAACAGGTTGGGCTCGATAGATGAAATTCTGAACCGCTCAATACCCTCAATGCCGTCTAGTGCTTTGATCAGATCCAGAAAGCGCTCTTGCCGGCGGCCTTCAACAATTCCAAAGTCGCCAATATTCACCCCGGTAAGTACCACCTCTTTTACATCAGTTTGTGCAATTTTTTCGGCTTCGGCCACTACCTGGGCAATGGTGCTGCTGCGGCTTTTACCTCTGGCCAGCGGTATGGTACAAAAGGCGCAATTGTAATTGCAGCCATCTTGCACCTTTAAAAAGGTGCGGGTGCGGTCACTTATTGAATGGGCATGGTAAAAGCCCTGGGCCTGGTCAATGGTGCTGGCAAATACTTTGGCCTGTGGCTGCTTTTGAAAGGTATCAACCAGTTCATGTAACCTGAACTTTTCAGCTGCACCAAGTACGGCATCAACACCGGGTATGTTGGCAATTTCCTGCGGCTTTAGCTGGGCATAACAACCCACCACAGCTATATAGGCATTGGGCGATCGCTTAAGGGCCTCTTTAACAATTTTACGGCATTTTTTATCGGCATTGTCTGTCACTGAGCAGGTGTTGATCAGGTAAACATCAGCCTGTTCATGAAAAGCTACCTTTTGGTGGCCCCGCGCTTCAAATTGACGGGCCAGGGTAGAGGTTTCAGAAAAATTGAGCTTACAGCCCAGGGTATAAAATGCTACTTTCTTCATTAGATGGTAAACGCACAAGCATGAAACCACAAAGTTACACAAAACAGGGCATTTGAGGGGTTAAATGTAAGGTGCTAAGCATAACTGTTAACAAACCTGCGTACGAATTGGCCCAAAAGGTTGTGTGCTATGCTTAGCTTTCTAAATTTGTTAATCAATAGTCATAACATTAATCCAAATCACTAAACACCAAGTCCATGGCTTCGCTGAGATTTAAAGCCTTAGAGCAAGTGCAAGATCGGCAATCGGTACAAACTAACGCCCCTGCCGGCCGCATTTCAGAGTATTACGGAATAAAGTCATTTGGCCTGACACAAATGAAGGCCACCCTTGCCCCTAATGTGTATGCCCGCGTTGAGCATGCTATTGATAAAGGTAAAAAGATAGATGAAGATACTGCCGATGCCATAGCCGCTTCTGTTAAGGTATGGGCCATTGAGCAGGGGGCCACGCATTATACGCACTGGTTCCAGCCACTAAGAGGTTCTACTGCTGAGAAACATGATTCTTTTTTCGATTATTTATCAGGGCTTGAAAAGTTTAAGGGCAGTGCCCTGGTACAGCAGGAGCCTGATGCCTCGTCGTTTCCCAGTGGCGGCATTCGCAGCACTTTTGAAGCCCGGGGCTACACCGCCTGGGATCCGTCATCGCCCATGTTTATTTATGAAGATACCCTCTGCATCCCTACCATATTTGTTTCTTATACCGGTGAGGCCCTTGACCATAAGGTACCTACACTAAAGGCGCTTGAAGCCATTGATAAGGCAGCTACGGCAGTGTGCCGCCTGTTTGACCGCAACGTAAATAAGGTAAATATTTCATTGGGTATTGAGCAGGAGTATTTTGTGGTAGACAAGGCCCTTTACCATGCCCGCCCCGATTTGGTTATGGCTGGCCGTACTGTATTTGGGCACAACCCGGCCCGTGGCCAACAGTTAGACGATCATTATTTTGGTACCATACCCAGTAGGGTACTGGCCTTTATGAAAGACTTTGAGTATGAGGCATGGCAACTGGGCATACCTTTAACTACCAGGCACAATGAGGTGGCCCCCAGCCAGTATGAGGTGGCTCCTACTTTTGAAGATGTGAACATTGCTGCTGACCATAACCAGCTGCTGAAAGATTTGATGGGTGAGGTGGCCGAGCGCCATAATTTAAAAGTGTTGTTTCATGAAAAGCCCTTTGCAGGCCTTAACGGTAACGGAAAGCACAACAACTGGTCGTTAGTAACCAACACGGGTGTAAACCTGCTACAGCCCAGCAGCAGTGCCCGTGACAACCTGCAGTTTTTAGTATTTTTTGTAAATACTATTAAGGCTGTGCACGATCATGCAGCGTTGCTTAGGGCCTGCATTGCCTCTGCTGGCAATGATTATCGCCTGGGCGCCAATGAGGCCCCTCCGGCAATTATTTCAGTGTTTCTGGGCTCACAGCTAAGCCAGGTGCTTGACGAGCTTGAAAAGAACAGCAATATTGAGATTATGAAGGGTGATAATATGTACATGAAGCTGGGCATTGATAAGATACCTGAAATTATTCTTGATAATACAGACCGCAACCGTACCTCGCCTTTTGCATTTACCGGCAATAAGTTTGAGTTCAGGGCAGTAGGGGGTGATGCCAATGTAAACCAGCCCATGACGGCCCTGAACCTGATTGTGGCCAACCAGTTGGTAGAGTTTCATGATGCGGTAGAAGCAGCCGTTGAAAAAGGAGAAGAAAAGCGTCTGGCCATGATTAAAGTGCTGCGCGAGTACATTATTGCCAGTAAAAATGTGCGTTTTGAAGGCGATGGCTATTCTGATGAATGGGTGGAAGAAGCCGCAAAGCGTAACCTGCCCAATGTAAAAGATACCCCCCGTGCCCTGGATGTGTATATGGATGAGAGCACCAGGCAGCTGTTTGAAAAGCATAATGTATTGAACGCCCGTGAGCTGGAAGCGCGGCATGAAATTTTACTTGAGAATTACATTATGAAGGTACAGATTGAAAGCCGGGTAATGGGCGACCTGGCCCTGAACCATGTCATACCTACTGCTATTAAGTACCAGCAAAAGCTAATTGAGGCAGCCAATGGGTTAAAAGGTTTGGCCATTGATAATGAGTCGGTTGTTGAATCAATCAAGGAAATATCAGAGCGTATTGGTAAAATAAAAGCCAATGTAGAGGCTATGGTTGATGCCCGCCGAAAGTTGAATAAAGTTGAAGATACCCGAGCGCGCGCCATTGGCTATTGTGATGAGGTAAAAGAAGCCTTTTTTGAAACCATCAGGTACCAGGTTGATAAGCTTGAGCTGGTGGTAGACAACAACGACTGGCCCCTGGTAAAATACCGCGAGCTGCTGTTTTTGAGGTAGGCAATACTAGCTTATACTATAAAAAAATACTAAGTGCGTATGGCCGCTAGGCTATGCGCACTTTTTTTGGGTACACCAAAAAGTAGCCTCCCCAGTGGGTAAACGGGGCATAGTGCTGGGGGTTATTCATATCAGTAATAGGTTGCTTTGATTTTGGGTATGCTTTATTGGTAACAGGCATTGGGCCAGGCTTATGTGCCCACAGGCCTAACCGGTGGTGGTACCTGTACCAATGGTAGCCCAACTCTTTATGAAATACCAGGCAAACATAATGGGCTCCTTCGGGGGGGTAATCGGTTACAGCTTCTACCGGCTCAAGGCCATCAATTTGGGCGGCTTCTACAATACCATCTAACGAATACAAATTGGGCCCACCCATTAACCCTGACCCCCAGCTGGGCTGGGCAAATGTGTTGGTCATCATATTGGTAGCATAATTATAGGCGTTATTGTTTTGGCACACATGGTCGTCGTGGTTCCACCTGTCGGCATCATACTCAGGCTCAATAAAAAACCGTGCATCGTCTCTCTGCTCTTCTTTTGGCTGCACCGTGTATTGCATTTCTTTGTCATGAAACACCTTTTGCCTAATCAGCTCCAGCTCCCAGGGTTTCAGGTAGGGTGTTACTATCTCAAACAGCCATTTTTCAATATACCTGTCGGGGTCACTAAACAATACCTCTTTGGTAATACGCTCTTGCATGCAGCCATCGTACAGGTAGGTGGTTTTGGGCAGGCGCATATCTATACCCATATAATTTACACCAAAACCACAGTAGCCAAACATAGTGGGTTTAGGCTGCCATTTGGCTGGGCGCTCACTGGTAACCTCAATTACCTTTTTCCAGAACACCTGCTCTTGCTGTAGGGTAAGCCTTATTTGTGGGTTTTTATAGCCCGAATAGATATAAACTGCAATTTGAGTAGACATATGGTAGCATTACATGACCACTTAAATTAGGAAAAAGGTTGCCTTTTGCCAAGTTAGACATTGGTTTAGAAAGAAAAACCCCATATACCTGGCGGCATACGGGGTATTGTACTTTTACATTAGGCTACTCGTACCCGCTTACTTTACGAGGCCATGCTGTACGGCAAACTTAATAAGGCCTGCCGTGTTGCGCAGGTTGAGCTTATGTAGAATATTTTTGCGGTGCGATTTTACCGTGTTTTCGCTTATAAACAGCTTTTCTGCAATTTCAGTCATGGTATACTCTTCTGAAATGAGCTGAATCAACTCTAGCTCGCGCTTGGTCAGCGGCACATCAGTAGCAGCAGTAGTAGTAGGGGGTGGGGCTTTTTGGGGGTTAAAGCTGTCCATAATTGTGGCAATCACGTCAGTGCCATAGTAGGTACTGCCTTGGGCCACCCGCTTGATGGCGTCTATCAGCTCTGATTGGCCAGTATTTTTTAGCAGGTACCCTG
>CAZXTW010000309.1:0-7137 GCA_964643525.1 uncultured Roseivirgaceae bacterium | reverse complement strand
CCGTTTTGCCTGCCGGGCACGAAGCTGATGCACACAGCATTATTGACACCATAGCACAGCACCGGGTTACGCACATGAACTTTGTGCCTTCTATGTTCTCGGTATTTTTAGATGCTTTACAGGGCGTAAACCTGGGCCGCATCAGCAGCTTGAAATACCTGTTTCTGGCAGGGGAGGCCCTGCCACTGGCCATGGTGCATCAGTTTAACCAGCTAGGCACCAGCATAGCCCTTGAAAACCTGTATGGCCCCACTGAAGGCACCATATATGCCAGTGGCTACAGCACGGCCAACCTGCCGCAATATGCCACCAGGGTGCCCATTGGCAAACCCGTAAGCAATGTGCAGCTGTATGTGCTGGACCAGTACAACCAGACCCAACCCCAGATACAACCAATCGGCGTGCCGGGCGAGCTGTGCATTGCCGGCACTGCCCTGGCCTGGGGTTACCACAATAACCCCGAGCTTACCGCAAAGCAGTTTGTAGCCAACCCCTTTGAGCCCGGCCAGAAGATGTACCGCACGGGCGACCTGGTGCGCTGGCAGGCCGATGGTACCATTGACTACCTGGACCGCATTGACGACCAGGTGAAGGTACGCGGCTTCCGCATTGAGCTGGGCGAAATTGAAAGCAGGCTGTTAGAACACCCAGCTGTGAAAGAAGCCGTAGTGGCCGTACAGGGCAATGACAATGACAAATACCTGGTGGCCTACTACGTAACTGATGGTGACCTGACCGCCAACGCAGTGAGCAGCTACCTGGCCAGCAAACTACCAGAATATATGGTACCGGCACATTGCATGGCCCTTGCCAGCCTGCCGTTGAATAACAGCGGCAAAGTAAACCGCAAGGCCCTGCCCGCGCCAGACCTGAGCCAAAGCGAGGTCATTATTGAACCAGCCACCCAAACCGAAACCGAATTACGCCAATTATATAGCCAGGTGCTAAACCGCCAGGAGGAAACAATCAGTGTGACGGCCAGCTTCTTTGAGCTGGGTGGGCACTCGCTTAAGGCGGCCTACCTGGTTAACCAGATACAAAAAACATTTGGTGTTGTGCTGCCCCTGCGTGACCTGTTTAAGGTGCAGGATGTGCGCAGCCTGGCAGGCCACCTGCAAAGTTTAGAAGGTGGCAGCTATGCCAGCATCACTGCCGCACCTGATCAACCGCATTATGCCCTCTCGGCAGCCCAGCGCAGGCTCTACTTCTTATACCAGTTAGACAGCCAGGCACTTACCTACAACATGCCACAGGTAGTAAGGCTCAAAGGGGCACTTGACCAGGCCAGGCTTTCTGATGTTTTCAGTACCCTCATTAAACGGCATGAGGCATTGCGTACCAGTTTTATTACTGTTGATGGCACCCCTTACCAGCAGGTGCATCAGGCCGTGCCTTTTAGCATTGAGCACCATACCAGTACAGAAGCCCAGGCCCAGCAAATCATTAACCGTTTTGTGCGGCCATTTGACCTGGCCCAGGCACCCATGCTAAGGGTGATGCTGGTTGAGCTGGGGGCAGAAGACCATTTACTGGTGACTGATATGCACCATATTGTGAATGATGGTGTTTCGCAGGGCACCCTCATTGCCGATTTTATGGCCCTTTATGCCGGTAATGAGTTGCCTGAGTTAAAACTGACCTACAAAGATTATGCTGAGTGGCAGCAAAGCGAAGCACAGCAGGCGGTAATAAACCGGCAGGGTGAGTTCTGGCACCAGTTATACCAAAGTGAGTTCACTGCCTTAAGCCTGCCTTTAGACCACCCAAGGCCATCTGTGGCGGGGGGCAGCAGTGCCACCTTAAATTACGCATTGACGGGCACTACCCTGGCTGGCCTGCGTGCGCTGGCCCAACAGCAGGGCACCACCATGTACAATGTACTGCTCACCGCCTTTCATGTATTGCTGGCCCGCATCTGCAACCAGAACGATATTATAGTAGGCACCCCGGTATCGGGCCGCACCCATGCTGACCTTGAAGGCATTGTGGGCATGTTTGTGAACACCCTGGCGTTGCGCAACATTGTAGACCATAACCTGAGCTTTGAAATCCTGCTACAGCAAATAAGCCAGCAAACACTGCTTGCATTTGACCACCAGGATTACCCCTACGAAACCTTGGTTGACGAGCTTGACATTGACCGCGATACCAACAGAAACCCGCTGTTTGATGTCATGTTCGATTACCAGAACTATCAGGAAAGCACCTTTGAACTGGCAGGGTTACAGTTAAGTGCTTACGGTGAGGGCAAAAGGGCCTCTGACTTTGACCTGACCCTTTCTGTTGCTGATGCTGACGACAGGCTAAACCTGAGCTTTGAATATGCTGATGCCCTCTTTAATGCTGCCACCATTGACCGCTTTTGGCAATACCTGAGCAATATACTCGAAACTGTTGCTGCCACGCCGGGTGTAACATTATCGGCCATTAACATACTATCACAGGCCGAGCAAACGCTGCTGATTGATACATTTAACCCGGCAGTAGTAAGCCGTACAGCAGCCCCCACATTACAAGTTTTAATTGAGCAGCAGGCACAGGCAGCACCTCAGCAGCTGGCGTTGGTGGGCCGCAACGCACAGCTTACCTACGGCCAGCTGAACAGCCAGGCCAACACATTGGCCAACTACCTGATAACCCAAAAGGGGTTGGTGGCAGGCCATAGGGTAGGGGTACTGACCAACCGCACCACAGATATGGTGGTGGCCCTGCTGGCAGTGCTGAAAGCTGGCGGTGTTTGGGTAGCGCTAGACCGTGATTACCCGGCGCAGCGCCTGCAAAGTATGATAGACGAGGCAGCGGTAAACCTGATCATGACTGACCAGCCCCTGGGGCAGCTTAATGCACCAGAAGCAGCACAGGTAGTTGACCTGAACCATGAACAGGCGGCCATTCAGGCACAGCCTGATACCAACGTGGTGTTGCATGTGCCTGCCCAGGCCCCTGCCTACATCATCTTTACCTCGGGCAGCACCGGCAAGCCCAAGGGCATAATCATTAGCCGTGCGGCCCTGTTAGACTATACGCTTACCTTTAAAGACCACTTTAAGCTCAATAGCGCTGACTGTGTGATTCAGCAGTCATCACTGGCGTTTGATACTTCGGTTGAAGAGATTTTCCCTGCCCTGGTGGTTGGGGCCACCCTGGTTATTATGCCTGACGGTGGGCGCGACGTTGAGGCCCTGATCAATGCCATTCGTGACCACAAAGCCACCGTGATCAGTACTACACCCATGGTGCTGAACGAACTGAACCAAAAGCACCATGAACTTGGCCACCTGCGGTTAATCATTAGCGGTGGCGACTTATTGCAGCCCAAGCAAATCAACAACCTGCTGGCCAACCATGCCCTGTACAATACCTATGGCCCCTCTGAAAGTACCGTTTGCATTACCTATAACCACATCACTGACTCTGAGCGGGCGGCTTACATTGGCCAGCCAATTACCAACAGGCAGGTATTTATTGTAGGACAAAGCGGGCAGCTTTCGCCGGTGAACGTACCGGGCGAGTTGTGCGTATCTGGTATTGGGTTAGCATTGGGCTACCTTGACAACCCCGAGCTTACGGCTGCCAGATTTGTTGACAACCCCTGGCTGCCTGGCCAAAAAATGTACCGCACCGGTGACCTGGCCCGTTGGAAGGCCGATGGCACCATTGAATTTTTAGGCCGCGCTGACCAGCAGGTAAAAATAAGGGGCTACAGAATTGAGCTGCACGATGTTGAAAGTGCCCTGTTGAGCCATGAGGCAATCAGTGCTGCGGTGGTAGTTGTTAACACGCACAACCAGCAAAAATACCTGGTGGCATACTATGTAGCCCAGGGCCAGCTTAGCCCCGGTGCTGTGCGCAGTTACCTGGCCAGCCAGTTGCCGGTACATATGGTGCCCACGCAATGCATTCTGTTAAACAGCCTGCCGGTAACCACCAACGGCAAGGTAAACCTCAAAGCACTGCCTGCCCCCAACTTTACCAGTGCCGAAGCCCTGGTGCAGCCGGCCAATGCGCTTGAAACCCAACTGCGCAGCCTGTACGCCAGTACCCTCAACAAAGAGGCACAAAACATTAGCGTTACTGCCAGCTTTTTTGAATTGGGTGGCCACTCACTAAAAGCAGCCTATTTAATAAACCAGATACAAAGAGACATGGGCCTGGCTGTGCCCTTAATTGACTTCTTTAGAATGCAGGACATTCGCAGCCTGGCCAACCACCTGCAACAGCAGGAAGCCACAGGCTACAGCCATATCCCTACTGCCCACAACAAACCTTATTATGTATTATCGGCCGCTCAGCGCAGGCTGTATTTCCTTTACCAGTTAGAGCCTGAGGCACTGACCTACAACATGCCTCAAGTGGTGCGTTTACGTGGTGCCCTTGACCGGGCTGCAATGGAGGCGGCTTTCAGCACCCTGGCGCAGCGGCATGAGGCCCTGCGCACCACCTTTACCACCATTGATGGTACCCCCTACCAGCAAATACACCAGGCGGTACCCTTTACCCTGGCATACTTCAACAGTACCGAGGCAGAGGCAACGCAGGTAATTGGCAGCTTTATCCGTCCGTTTAATCTGGCCGAAGGCCCCTTGTTCAGAACAGCACTGATACAGACAGGTGCTGATAACCACCTGCTGGTCATTGACCTGCACCACATCATTAACGATGGGGTAAGCCAGGAGGTGCTGTTTGCTGAATTTGCCGCCCTGTACCAGGGCCAGCAGTTGCCGCCATTAAAACTTCAGTACAAAGACTTTGCCGAGTGGCAACAGGCCGATGAACAACAGGCCATACTGCAACAGCAGCGCAGCTTCTGGGTAGAGCAGGTATTTGCCGAGCCCACTACCGTACTGGAGTTACCTACAGACCGCCCCCGGCCTGAAGTAGTCAACACTGCCGGTGCTGACCTGAACCTGACCGTAGAGCAGCCCCTGACCGAGCAGCTCAAGCAGGTAGCGGCACAGCAGGGCACTACCTTATATATGGTATTGCTTACGGCCTACAATATATTGCTGTCGCGCCTGGGCAATCAGGATGATGTGGTGGTGGGCACACCTGTGGCCGGCAGAGACCATGCTGACCTTGAAAGCGTTATTGGCATGTTTGTCAACACCCTGCCCCTGCGCAACTATGTTGACGGAAAGCTGCCCTTTAGCCAGTTGTTAGCACAAATCAGCAGGCAAACCCTGGCCAGCTTTGACCACCAGCGCTACCCTTACGAAGCACTGATTGACGATTTGCAGCTGCACCGCCACACTGGCCGCAACCCACTGTTTGATGTAGTGTTTAACTACTTACAGGGGGCCGATGGCAGTGCCGGGCTAAAGGGCCTGCAGGCCGAAGCTTTTGGCGACAACCAGCCGGTAGCCAAATTTGACCTCACGCTTACTGCTACTGAAGCCGCCCACACCCTGCAGCTTAACCTGAACTATGCCACCGCCCTGTACAACCAGGGCACCATTGAGCGGTATGCGGGCTACTACCTGAACATACTCACGGCCATAGCTGCCAACCCTGAAATACCGGTGCAGGCCATTAACCTGCTTACTGAGGCTGAGCGGCACCTGCTGTTACACAGCTACAACAAAACGGCTACCAACTGGCCTGCTGGCCAAAGCCTTGCTGCCCTGATTGAACAACAGGCAGCCGAAGCGCCCAATCAGATAGCCTTGCAATACCACGGGGGCAACTACACCTATGCTGAAATGAACCAGCAGGCCAACCGGGTGGCCCACTGGCTGGTAGCACAGCAGGTACAACCGGATGATGTGGTTGCGTTGCTCTTTACCCGCTCACCAGAAATGATCATTGCCATGTTGGGGGTACTCAAGGCCGGGGCCACCTACCTGCCCTTAGATGCCACCCACCCCAAAGACCGCATTGCCTACACAATTAGCAATGCAAAAACCAAACTGCTGCTGGCCCATAACGCCAGGTTGGCCCATGGCTATGAAGTAACTACCGTCCTTTATGACCAGCAGGTGCTGGCCAGCTACCCTGTACACAACCTGCCGGTGCTGGGCAATGGCCAGTCTATTGCTTACCTCATTTATACCTCTGGCACCACGGGCAAACCCAAAGGCACGCCCATACGCCATTGTAGCGTAAGCAGGGTGGTGGTCAATACCAACTACATTACCATACACCGCACTGACAAGGTGTTGCAACTGTCAAACTTTGCCTTTGACGGTTCTGTATTTGATATTTATGGCGCCTTGCTAAATGGGGCCACCCTGGTGCTGCCCCAGCCCGCCATCACTGACAACCTGTTAAAACTGGGGCATTTTATTCAGCAGCAGCAGGTTACCGTGTCATTCATAACCACCACCTTATTTAACCTGCTGGTAGAGCATTCGCTGCCCCAGCTGGCAGGCATGCGCAAAATACTGGTTGGGGGCGAGGCCCTGTCGGTACGCCACATTGCCCAGGCCCTTGATGTGCTGGGGCCAAACGTGCTGTTAAACGGGTATGGCCCAACTGAGTCTACCGTATTTGCTGTGGTGCACCAGATTAACGAGGTGCAGCAGGGGCAAACCTCTATACCCATTGGTAAGCCCATTAGCAACACTGAAGTATACATACTGGGTAAAAACAACGAGCTGGTACCCTGCGGGGCGGCGGGCGAGCTATGCATTGGCGGTGCCGGCCTGGCCACTGGCTACCTGTACAATGAGTCACTCACTGCACAGAAGTTTGTGCCCAACCCATACAATAATGGCCAGCCGCTGTACCGCACTGGCGACCTGGTGCGCTGGCTGCCTGACGGCACCATTGAATATTTGGGCCGCTTTGATGACCAGGTAAAGCTGCGCGGCTTTAGAATTGAGTTGTCAGAAATTGCCCTGAAGCTCAGCAACCATGCCAGTGTAACTGATGCCGTGGTGCTGGTCAAGAACGACCAGCTGGTGGCCTGGTATGTGGCAGCAGCAGCCCTGCCCACCCAGCAGTTAAGGGCATACATGTTAGAGCAATTGCCTGAATTTATGGTGCCGGCCAATTATGTGCACATCACCACCATGCCGTTAACGCCCAATGGCAAACTCAACAGGCGTGCCCTGCCAGAGCCTGACCTGGTGGCACAGCATACCTACAAAGCACCGGCCACAAAGCTTGAAAAGCAACTGGCCAACCTATGGGCTATTG
>CAZXTW010000308.1:0-7152 GCA_964643525.1 uncultured Roseivirgaceae bacterium | reverse complement strand
GGTTACGCAATGAGGCAATGAATTTAACGTTTTGCGTATACTCTTTAAGTGGTGGCAGCGCTCGTGCATCAAAGATGTACTGAACTGACACATCGCCCGCTAACTGGTTAGGGCCGGCACCACCAAACAAAGAGAAGTACCAGTCAACCCCCTTCTGCTCATACAAATCGCCCCCCAGGTATTCTTTTTCCAGTTTGTCTTTTGGCAAATGCAGTTCTGGGTGTTCTTTAAGGCAGTAATACAACCACGATGTAGCACACTTTTGCGCACCTATAACCAGAAAATCTAATTTCCTACCGGCAGTCATTCAATCTAAATCAGGTTTAAATATTTGTTTACAGCCCTGGGGCATTAATATAAGGTGTATCTATTGGTTCAGCAGGGATTTCAACTTTCGGTCAATTGCTTCAAAGCGCTGGGGCCATTGAAAGTTTTCCTGAATCATGCGCCTGGCATTCTGTTGCATATCAGCATATTGTTCAGGAGTATCCATTACCCTGGCCGCCGCCGGGGCAAAGTCAGCCTCTTCTTTAGCTTCTACAGCATAGGCCCCTTCATGCACGGGAGGCATGCCGTTAAAAGCGGTAGGGTCGCCCACCACAATACAACCAGCACCCAAAGCTTCAATTACCTTATTCATTACCCCATACCCTTTAAATATGGGCGCCACAAAAATAGCATGCTCGCGGTACAAGGCACCAATATCTTCTATATATTCAATGTGCTGTACCCCTCTGTCTTTCATTTTAGCCTTCAAAGCCGGGGTAGCCCCTCTGCCCAGTATGGTCATAGAAGCATCAGGGTGCGCCTTGCGTATAGTAGGCCAAAAACTATCTAAAAACCAGATCAGCCTGTTTTGGTATAAGGTAGATACGTCGCCGGTAAACAACAGTTTTTTATTACTTACATCGGGCATATTTCCTTGCCACACACGTTCGTCGGCGCCGTTGGGCAATATCATTGACTTATTCTGTAAACTCTGCCCCCCAATTTTAGCAGTCCAGTCTAGCTCTACCTGTGACTGTACCAGCACCAGGTTGGCCTTATGCAACATCTTCCCTTCAATTCGCCCCATTCTGGTGGCCCTGAGCCAGTTAATCCGCTGCTCTAGTTTGGCCTTGAGCCCCCCAACGTTGCCCATATCCATTCGTTTTAAAAACAGGTTGGCCGTATGGATGTCACTAACGCCGGCAACTAAAAGTTTATAATCTATAATACCCTGCTTACCCCAACGCCAGGCATTGTGTAATATAAGCCGGGGGCCAGCCCATAATACATCATAAGGCCCTTTGAGGGCGGCAGGAAACTGCCCATTTAAACGCCATGCCGCAAAAGCCGGCTTGATGCCCAGCAGCTCGTTAACTATGCCAGAAAATTTATCATTGGTGCGGCTCATTACCTCGAAATGACGCACCTGCGCCGCATTGGTTTGGTAAGCCTCTTGGCTAAGGGGGTTGTTTTGTTTGTGGATGTAAAGCAGATCCACCTCGTGGTTAGCGGCCAGCCCTCTAATGAAGTTAGAAATGGTAACGGCCATACCTCTGCGTGGCGGAAAAGGTAGCTCAGAGGTAATAAACAAAATTTTCATGGCCGTAAATATAGCGTATTTGGCCTAAGTACATAAAAAAAGAAACCGCCCGGGATAGATTAAATCTACTTGCCCAGACGGCCTCTCCAATGCGCATTATCCGAACTTGCTTGCTATTTGTATTTATTAATGATTTGAAATTGTCTGTTTAAGCAGCAGCTACCAGCTCTAGTAAACTAGGGCCACCCATGGGCTGCTGTTGTTTTTTATCTGTGCAATAGGTTTGCATGGCCTGCCAGCACAGTGATGCCAAAGCTACTTTGGTTGATTGCTGCCTGGCCTCGAGCAGGCGCTCATGTAATGAAAGCACCATGTTTTCAAGGCATACCCACCAGTTTAGCAGTTCCTGTACTTTGCCCCGGGCCTGGTCAAGGTGCATCATGGCATGGTACATCTGCACGGCAAGGTCATTCATGCTTTTCATGCCGGCTTTAAAGCCTGCTGCCCGTTTGTTAATGGCTTTGCATTGGGTAAATGCCTGTTGTTCAAAGGCTTTAATTAACAGGCCTTGCGCTTCAAGCTTCTGGGCAAAGGTTTCAACATCAGCCCTGACTGAACTAATCAACTCAGAATAATTATCAGCATACTCCAGGGCACATGCCAAGCCATTGGGCAGCAGCAGTTGGTCTTGAAATACCTTTTCCTGCTTCTTAATGTATTCAATCATTACACCCAGGCCTGGCTTAATGAGCGCATCCCAATAAGCCAGTTGGTCCTGGCATTCATTGACCTGCTCCTGCTCTTCTATGGTAAATTGCTGGTTTACAACTGGCAATACTTGTTGCAGATAAACAGAATAATTGGCCAAAGCAGATGTGCACTGGTACAAACAGTCTTTTACAACCACTGGTGTATCAGTAATATTATTTTGAAGTGTCATAGCCATTGTAATCATCTATCCTTATTAAGTAGCTGTTCAAACAAATACCTTACCAGGTAAATAATGGTAAATCAATTACCTTAAAAGGGTGGTGGTACACCAAATCATGTTCAACTGCACCATGGCTGCTTTCTGGCTGTACCTTAATTTGGTGCTTCAGGTTTGCATCAACAATATTGACCTGGTTGCTGGCCGTGTCAAGCTGAAAAAACTGCCCCACTACCCACGAATGCTTTTCATCCTGCTCGTTGGCCTCAAGCAAAGCCTTTAAACTAAATGTAGGCATGCCAGTATTAGTTGATTCCTGCTCAAAACCAATCTGATAGGCCCTTCCATTTAAAATGCCCTCAGCATAGAGGTACAACATGTCATACTCTGTATGCTTTATTGCTTTGAAACTTGTGGCCGATATTAATTGCTTTTGCATTTGTTATTTTTAAAATGACCCGGAGCCGCTGTTTTGCGACTCCGGGATATAGCCGCTTAAGGCAGCTATGAAACATAAACCTTGCAGCAAAACCTGCAACAAAGGTGAATATTTCATTTACACCATACTACATCACATTTGGTGAATTGGTAATTTCACCCAAAAGGATGAGAGCCGGGCCAAATACCGGTAACTAAACTTGGTTCTTGGTATACCACGGGCGTGGTAGTGGGTATACCACGAGCGTGGTAGTGGGTATGCCACGAGCGTGGTAGTGGGTATACCATGAGCGTGGTCGAGGGTATGCCACGAGCGTGGTCATTACTATTCCTCGATCGATGTAGCCACTCTCCGTCGATCGATGTAGCCTCTACCCTACTGCTGGCTTCAAGGTAATCACTTAGGTAGCTAAGCGTAAAACAGGGGTATTTAAACCTCAGTATCAGTAAATTTACTGACGCATCTGGCCTATCAGAAGGGTACTACCTACTACTAATGGATGATTTTATTAGTAATATTTAAAGATGTATTTGACTTTTCTGAACCTTTTATGCCTACCTCCGTTATAATAGTCATCTGAGGCAAACCACAGTTGCCCAGATTGATTACCCTAAACGCCTACCTGACAAAGACAAAAAGAAGCGATTGATCTGTGCCATAATTAATGGTTCCGATCTTATTTTAATGTTTGCCGTAGCTTAGCCTATTCCGCCTTTCTCTGCGGCTTACGAGGATACATTACTCATTTATTATTCATCACATCTAAAATTCAACCCTAAGATTCACTGTTTAAGAATCTCATTTCATGCCTGAATGAAGTTAGGAATTGTGCACTAACAACACCTTAATTGTTAATTGAGCCTTATTGCTTAAGCACCTTATTTCCAGACAGATACGAAGGCATTGATGAGGATGAGGTACACAGTAGTATATGACCATCAAAAAGTCAGCCATGTACTATATGAGCCGCATTTAGATGTAAAATTCAATTAAATCATAATTTATTTGTACCAACAAAAACCAAGAGTCATGAAAAATCCCCGTAACTACACACAAAGCGCAAATGGTAACAATTTCTCAGGTATCGTTTTCCGTTGCCCCGAAACCACTTCTGTAACCCCTAGCCCAGCTAGTGAAGGTGATAATGAAGAAGAGTAGTCCTTACTCAATTAAGCTGTTCACAAAACAAATTTTATATTCGCTACTTGTACTGTTACTGATTTGAAAAAGCATTAAAGACCGCTCATTATGGGCGGTCTCCTTTTTACTTTCAATTTTATTTGACCATTTTTGCATTGCCGGACTTGTACTATATTTAATAAAGTACAAATAATTGTTGTTTCTTAGCCTTCTTACATGAGAAACTTAATTAATCTCGTATCAATGTACTTGATTACAAGTGTGTTGATGCCTTCAGTATGTTCCGGCTATGGTGTTCCCTCTTCTGAAGACGAACTTCAAAGCATCTCTAACCCTCAAAAGCAATTTGAGAAAGCCGTTGAATTGGCAAGCTTTTACCAGCGCGAAAGCCAAAAAGATTCAGCCCTGCACTATTATAATCTAGCCTACCAATTAAGTAAGCACGAAGCACTTAAGGGGCAAACTCGTATCAATAAAGTGCTTGGTAATGTAGTATACCAGCTTTATACGCTCAAAGCATATCCTTTAGCTATTGCCGTGGGTGAGCGTTGCATCAATGCTTTAAATGATGATGACAACCTGAATGACAAGGCCAATGTGTTTAAGTACACCGGCCTTTCAATCAAAAAAGAGCTGGTAAACGCCCACCAGCCTGATGCTGTTTATCAGGAAAAAGCCATTAGGTATTACAATGAAGCTTTAAAGCTTTTTGACATGGCAGGCAATGAAGTAGCGCTGAATAAAATGCTTTACAATTCATTTATATTATATAGCGCACTGCAAAAGCCCGACCTGGCTGAAGCCTACATGCAGCGCAGCATTGAGCTATCTAAAACACTTGAAGATAATTCAGTGCTGGCTAAACGCTACATGAACTACGGCCTGTTTTTATGGGATAATGAGCGTGAAGATGAAGGCATACTGTTTTTAGCTGAAAGTACCAGCCTGTATGAAGATATGCACGACTATAGTAGCCTGGGCATATTGATGAATGATTTGGCCGTAAGGTATATCAACTCCGGTTATTACCTGACCGCCCTTTCGCATTTAAACAGAGCCAACTCATTAAAGTCACAATTTGACCCGGCCCGTAAAGGTTTTGTATATTACAACCTGGGCATTACCTACGAAAGTTTAGAACAGTACGACAGCGCTTTGCATTATTACGAAGCCAGTATGTCATACATTGACCATAAAGATGTTGACATTAATGTACTTGAAATATGGCTGGGTATTGGCAATAGTTACAGCCACCTGATTGAACAGGAGCCTGCCTTTGCTGACAGTGCCATTCATTATTTTGAAAGAATTATAGCTACCAGCAAATCGCCTGTGTTTTGTGCCGCTGCCAATATTGGTTTGGGTACTGCTGAGTACCACCTGGCCAAATACCAGGCAGCTATTTCGCACTGCAACAAAGGCCTGGGTATTATTGATACACTGAGCAAAAGTGCAATAGGCAACTACGGCTACACCATTTACACAGCCAAAAATACGCTGGGTAATGTGTATTTTGACCTGGGCCAAACACAGGCTGCCATTAACCATTTTGTTGAAAATCTGGCGCTGACCGAAGCCGACAATAACCTTCAGTTTATGCAGCTTACCATGGTTGGGTTAAAAGATGTGTATGTTAGTTTGGGTGATTATAAAAATGCATTCAAGTACTCATCCAGCCATGACAGCATTCAAAGTATTATTGAGGCAGAAGAGTTGCAGCTCCAGTTAAAAGAAACGCAACACAGCTACAATATCAATTATTTTGAAAAGCTGCATCAAATCAAGGAAGATAAAATTGCATTGGCCAATAACCAAAAAGCGGCCGAGCTGCGCTCAATTATTTTACTGCTTACCTCTGCCCTGGTAGCCTTTATGTCGTTAGCCATGATTGTGTGGTACCGGCAGCGCTTAAAAGCCAGCCGCCAAATGGCCGACCATATGATTGATGCACAGAATAAACAGATTGATTCTATCTTAAAGCATCAGGAAAGCAACTCTATTCAGGCCATGATTCAAGGCCAGGAGGCCGAGCGAAAACGAATTGCCAAGGATTTGCACGACAGGCTGGGCAGCATGCTTAGCACTGTAAAACTGTACTTTACCAGCCTGGAAGCAGGCTTTACCAAAGCCAGCCAGGACGATGAAACCACCTACCATAAGGCGGTAACACTACTTGATAATGCCTGCGAAGAGGTAAGAAAAATATCGCACAATATGGCTACTGGCGTGCTTACCAGGTTTGGCCTCTCGGCAGCTATTAAAGAACTGTGTGAAACCATCAGCGAGTCAAAGCAAATAAAAGTAAATTACGTAGCTTATGAGCTTGACCAGCGCTTTGACAATGAGCTTGAGATTAACATTTACAGAATTGTACAAGAAGCCGCAAGCAATGTATTGAAACACGCCAAAGCAAAAGAGCTTACCATACAATTTACCCAGTACCCTGAACACCTCAACATTATGATAGAAGACAACGGCATAGGCTTTTTACCTGATGCTATTGAAACAGAAAGTATGGGCATTAAAAACATGAAGGCCCGTATAGAGCAAATGAAAGGGGGAATCAACATTGACTCTACCCCTGGTAGAGGTACTACGGTTACCATTGATATTCCCGTAAAGTACAACAAAACCATTGAAACCCCAGCAGTAGTTCAACATAGTTAATCCAGCAAATCTTCTGAATGTTATGAATAGGTTAATAGTAGCAGATGACCACCAAATTTTTCTAGACGGATTATGTTCTTTACTTGAAAGTGAAGAAAGCTTTGAAATAATAGGCAAAGCACTGAACGGTAAAGAGGTTTTAAAAATACTTGATCAGCAAGAGGCAGATGTTGCCATACTTGACATCAATATGCCTGAAATGGATGGGCTTGAAACAACCAAAGCCATTCATGAAAAATGGCCCGATATGAAGGTGCTCATCCTGACTATGCACCGAGAAAAAGATTATATAACCAGTATTTTAGAAGCGGGTGCTACAGGGTACCTGCTAAAGAATACTGGCCAATCAGAGCTGATAGATGCCATAAAGCGGGTGGCCCAAGGCAGTACCTACTATGACACTGACGTGATTGCCACAATTATGGACAGCTTTAACCCCCAAAAAGCCCC
>CAZXTW010000307.1:0-7178 GCA_964643525.1 uncultured Roseivirgaceae bacterium | reverse complement strand
CCAGGGCCCTTTGCCCTGGGTGCAGATTGCCCGCCCAGGCCACAGGGGCCTGCGATACTTGATTAACAGACCAGTTTAAGGCGGCTGTTGTCAGCGTATCGCCCCCGTTGTTGAATAGGGTGGCTATGACATCATTGGTGCCCGTGGCAAAGGGCAGCTGGGGGGCGTTTAACACCGCTAGGCCAGCATCTGTACTGCCCAGAAACACCTCATCAGCACCAATATCAGGGGTTTGCGGGTTACGAAACTGCCCGTCAATATCTACCGGTGCCTCGGGGCGGGCTATGCCAGCGGCATCAAGGGCAGGGTTGGCCGTATGCAGGTCAGTGCTGCTGGTAAATTGCGGGTCAACACTAATTGAATGGACGTCTCTGTTGCTTTGGGCCTGCAGGGCTATCAGGTCAGCCCGGTTACCACTCCAATACCCCAGGTTGGCCCCTGTGGCAAAATAGTTGTTATAATCTAAACTGGTAAATGCACCCGTACAATTAACATAAATGGCATAACCACCCCCGGTATTGACAAAGTTGTTGTTGTTTACCCTAAAGTTGCTGTTGCTGCATTGGTTGTAAAAGGTGCGTGAGTTTGTATTGGTGTTGGTTAGCCACAGGTTGTTGTGAAAAAGGTCAAGGTAGTCAGTGTCATCAATAAATATACCGTAAGCAGTATGGGTACCCCCAACTGAAACAGTATTGTTAAAAAGGCTGTTTCTGCCCCCCTCAGCATAGTTAAAGCGCATGTAAATACCGGTACCATTGGCCTGGTGTATTGTATTGCCGGTATAGGTATTGCCCCCGTAACAGGTATAGCTGTACAGCCCGTAATAGTCAGTGCGGGTACTGGCAGATGTAATGGTGTTGCCAATAATGCGCGCCTGTTGCTGGTTGTATATTTGTATGCCCATGTACTGGGCATTGTCAATGGTGTTGCCTTCAATTAAGGTGCCCTGCTCGCGGTTTTCAAGGTTAGAGCTGTACCCAAAGTAATACAGGCCATAGCTGCCGTACCTGATTCTGTTGTTTATAAAGGTGTTGTGGTTGTCATTTTCAGTATTGTTACTGCCCCCGGCAGAGTAGACCACCGCATAGTTTGTACTGGTACTGGTGGTGCTGCGCCCCTTCAGGTAATTGCCTTCAAAAAGGTTATGGGTGGCAGCACCTTCAAGGCGTACTACAATGCCATAGCTGTTGTGGCGGGCTTCAAGGGTCATGTTTTTAATCACCACATAATCGGCCCCAAGTAGCCTAAGCGTATAGTTATTGCTGTTGCTGCCACTGGCTGTGAGCTTAACAGAGGTGGTATCAGCATTTTCAGCCTGAAAGGTAATGGTATTGGCGGCCGAAGCACCTGTTATTTCTTCAATACTTACCTGCTCATCATAAGTACCGGGCCTTACATTAAATACCACTGGCCCGTACACGCCACCCAGGTTTAAGGCAGCCACGGCCTGGTTAAAATTAGTAAAATCGCCATCAGTACCGCCTATGGTGTAAGCCCCTTCAAGTGCAGCATAATAGTTGGCCACCCGCAGGGTATCGTCAGTATTGTCCTGGTCAATAGCCCCGTTGGGCTGTTCAGTATAGGCAATTACATCATAAGCCTGGCCCTGCTCAAAGGTATAACTGCCCAGGGGTATGGTAGTGGTCTGGTTAATGGCTATTGGGGTGTTGTAGGCAATTGGCGGTTGCTCAGTACCGTTTACCAGCCAGCGCAGGGTAAGGCTGTTCAGCGCTTCAGCCCCAACGTTGCGCACCTCAATGCTTACCGGGTAGGTGCCGGGCTCAAAGGGTACGGCCGGCAGTTGCAGGGCAATGGCGCGCACGTCAGCACCGGTAGGGGTATATTCGTAGGCCCCTATATCTGGCGGGTTGCTTCTTACCGTACTGTCAATAGCAACAGTAAGGCCGGCAATGGGTAAGCCATTGCTGTTTAATATTGCCTTATTGGGCCGCAGGTCAGTATTGCTGTTAAACAATGGCGTGCTTTGTACTGAGTTGGCATCTCTATTGGTGGTTTGTTGCCATTGGGCCAGGTCGGCCAGGTCGCCATTGCCTCCATAGGCAAGCCGTTGGCCATTGCTAAAATACAGGTTGTAATCGGCCTGTGTCAATGAGCTTGGGCTGCCCAGGTAAAAGGCATACCCCGGCCCACTGTGGGCATACACATTGTTCAGGTACCGGTTGTTATCGCTATACCAATTGTAAAACGCATAAGTATTGGCATTGGTGTTGTACAGGTGTATGGTATTGAAGTACCAGTCATGGTAGCTGCTGCTGGTAGTGTATACGCCCCAGCGCCCGTTAGAAGTGCCCCCCACAGCAAAGGTATTGTTGGCAAACAGCCCCCGCTGGCTGGCCGTACCGTAGCAATCGTCCAGATACATGCCATACCCCATGGGCTGGGTAATTTTATTGGCGCTAAATACCATGTTGTTGTAATTGTAACGCAGGTAAACCCCGTAATGGCTGTTGTAGTTGGCATTTGTGGTAAAGGTGTTGTTCAGGTACTGGGGCGCTTCCTGGTTATATACATACATGCCCATGTAGTATTGGTTTACAAAGGCATTTTGTTGTACCAACAGCCCGGTTTCGCGGTTTTCCTGCGCGGTGCTGTACCCGTACCAGTACAGGCCATAGCTGCCATTGGTAATGCTATCGGCCAGCAGGGTAAAGTTGTTGTCATTATCAGCCGCCTCATTGCCGTTGGTAGAGTACACTACGGCCATATTGGTAGAGGTGCTGGTGGTGGGCACCCCCTTAAAGTGTACCCCTTGAAAGGTATTGCACTGCGCCCCTTCATGTACCCACAGCACATGGCCATAGCTTGTACCGGTAGCCTGCAGGGTGATGTTGCGGAACTGCAGGCCGTCGGCTCCGCTAAGCCGCAGGGTATAGTTTTGATCGTTATCGGTGGCATTATAGGTAAGCACCACATCAGCGGCATTGCCCGTTTCTGCCTGAAACACCACGGGGTTGTTGCAGGCCGCCCCGGGGAATTGCAGCAGCTCTACCTGCTCCTGGTAAACCCCGGTTTTAATATTAAAAGTTACCGGCCCGCTAACCCCACCAATATTCAATGCTTCAGCCGCCTGGGCAAAGCTGCCAAAATCAGCTCCGGTATTGCCTATGGTATAGGTACCACTAAATGAAGCATACAGGTTGTTTACCCTTACGGTATCATCAAAAACAAATATATCTGCATTGCCGTTGGGCTGGCTCACATTGGCCTGCAGGTTATACTCAATGGCCTGTTCCAGGTTAACAGCACCTAAAAGCACCTCTGCTACATTGCCTTTGGCCAGGTTGCCTGCCCAGCTAACAGGTACCTGGTTGGTACCGTTTACCTGCCAGTGAATTGTGGCACTGGTTAGCGCATCGGCCGAGTTGTTTTGCAGGCGAACAGAAATTTCATAAATACCCGGTTCAAAAGGGGTAGCCGGTACCAGCATGGTTTGTAGCGAAGCATTGTCGCCTACTGAGTTAAACTCATCAGCCCCCATATCCGGGGTTGTGCTGCTGCGCAGCTCACCATCAATATCAGTGGTTACCTCAGCCAGTGGTGTGCCTTTGCCATCTAACGCGCCCTGGTTCATGTGCAGGTTGGTGTTTGAGGCATAAATGGGGCTTTCTCTTAACGTATTGGCATCGTGCCCTGTGGTGCTGCGCCACTCATTTAAACTGTTTACATTGGTGCCAGCATAACCAAACTGTGCCCCATTGGTATAAAGGTTGTTGTAGTCACTCAGTAAAATATGGTTTACATCGGCCAGGTACAGCACACGCCCCCCTGCCAGGTTGGTAAATACATTGTTTACCTGGCTGTATGCCTGGCTGTAGTAGTTATACAGGTTGTAACTGCCTGTGTTGGTGCCAAACAGGTTAATGGTGTTGTGGTATACCTGGCAATAATCTGCATAGTACATAATAATGCCGTAATAGGCATTACTGCCCCCCATAGCTATAAAGTTATTGGCAATAAGGCTGGGCGTGCTTTCAGTGGCTGGCGAGTCATCAATATAAATACCATAATAGCCACTGTTGGCCATAACAATCTGGTTTTCTGTTAGGCGCCAGTTATTGTAACAGTCTTGTATGTACATTCCGTAATAGCAGCAATAATCAGTATTGGTGGTAATGGTATTGCCCACCAGCTGGGGGGCTTCCTGCGCGTTCAGCTCTAAGCCAATGTAATACTGGTTTTGAAAGGTGTTGTTGCGCAGCAGCAGGCCCTGCGCTCTGTATTGTTCTGACGCGCTGTAACCGTAGGCTACCAGGCCATAGGCCCCGCCTACAAACAGGTTATTGTCATAGGTAACGTTGTTGCTGTTGCCCTGCTGGTTATCAGGGTACCAATGCATGGCCACCGTCAGGTTGGTGCTGGTGCTGTTTTGCCGGGGGGCTTCCAGGCGCATGCCGGTTATCAGGTTGTTGCTGGCCCCGTTGCGCAACTCAAGGGCCCGGCCGTAACTGGTGCCCGTACCTTGAACAGTAAAGTTTTTAAGGGTAATATACCGGGCACCGGCAAGCCTTAAGGTGTAGTTCAAGCTGTAGTTATTGGCCGCATAGGTGAGCAACACATCATTGCGGTTGCCGGTGGCCGATTGAAAGGTAACGGTATTGCTGCCCGTAGCCCCTTTAATGGGCGGTATGCTTACCTGCTCATGGTAGGTACCCGGCAATACGTTAAAAACAACCGGCCCCTCCAGGCTGTCGTTAGCCAGGGCGGTAATGGCATCGGTAAAGGTGCTATAATCAGCACCGGTGCTGCCTATGGTAAAGGTGCCGCTGAGCCCTTTGGCCCCTAAGGGGTTGGCCCAGCTACTTAGTGGCAGCAGGGCTACCACTAACAGTAGTAAGAAGGTATAGAGTGTTCTCATCATGATATGTTTTGCTGCTGACAGCCCCGCTGCCGGTTGTTGTTTTGGTTTGGTTATGGGTGTACCAGTAAGCGCCTGGTTGTAGTTTCTGTACCGTTGCGCAGTACAATCAGGTAAAGCCCGGCAGGCAAACGCCTCAGGGCCAGCTGTACGGCCTTGCCGTCGTTAAAGTATGCTTCATGTATGGCCTCACCGCTGCTGTTCAGTACCAGCAGGTGGTGGTACCGTTGTGTGGGGCCAGTCGTTTGTTCAATTGTAATGGTTTGCCACGCCCTGGCAGGGTTGGGGTATAGCACCAGCTCTGGCATTGCCTGGTTGCTACCCGGTGGGGGCAGCGTACTGTTGGCTCTTCTGGTGCCTATGGTAAATTCAATGGTATCAGATATAGCTCCGCTGGTGCACAAAGCCCAAAACCTTAGGTTGTAGGTTTGATTAGGCGTTAAACCATCAAAGGTGAACCCAAAGCGCCTTCTGGTTTTTTGTTCAGGTTCCCAAACTGATTCATTACTATTTTTGATTTGCCCAAATACCGTTTTATGCTCAGGATCCTGGGGCTCAAAAAGCATATCTATAGAGGTAGCTGCCGGGTTAAATATTACTTTGGGGGGTTTGCAGCCTGTGGTTTTAATGGTATCGTACCATAGCTTACTTGTGCCAACACCCTGCACCAGCTCACCGGCCAAACAATGCCACCTGATGCTGGCCACATAGTTTGTTGTGGCTCTTAAACCAGAAAATAAATATTGGGTGGTAGCCAGGCGTTCCCCTTGAAGCACCCTGCTCAGCCGTGAGTCGCCAGCGGGGCCTTTCAGCCTGGTTTCCAGGTAGTCATACCCTGGGGGGTTCTCCCAGGTTAACCGGATGTAATTGGGGCCTGCCTCTACCTCAACATGAGGCTCAAAATCATTGCACGAGCCCAGGGTATTTGCACTGAACGACCGCCAGTTGCCATATTGCCCATTGCCACAGCTTACTCTTACCTGAAAAAAGTAAGACTTCTCTCGGTGCAGCCCTGTAGCTTCAAACTCATTGGCTGTTAAAGTCATTGGCGCACCCCACGCTGTTTCATAAATGGCCCTGAACCTTACCTGGTAGCCAATGGCAGTTTCATCATGTGCCCAGGCAATGGCAATGCTGTTTTGGGTTTTGTCTGTAACCCTGAATTTCTGTACGTCAGGGCAACACAGTTGGGCCAAACGGTACGGTTCAATACAGGCCTTGCTATACAATAGCGTTTCTCTGGTACCACCAGGGCTTAGCGTGGCACGCATAATGCTGGCCTGGCCATGGGTAAACATGGTGCGGTTTATATCTGCATGGTAGGTCATGTAGTTGCAATACATTTCACCCATGGTGTTGTCGCCACAACTGTTTTTTCTGAAAGGAAACTTCTTAGGAGGGGTTACACGCGCTGTATCAGGAATTGAAGCCGGCGGCGTATCATGCACAAAGTCTGTACCGCAAATCTCATCACCCCAGGGGTGTCTTAAAAACAGGTAGTGCCCTACTTCATGTATTAAAGTTTTACGTTCTTCTGTATTGCCGGTGCCGGTTACGCCAAAAGCCTTGTAGTTAATTACTACACCCTCCCATTCCTGCACAAAACCCGGAAAGGTAGAGTAGGCCGTAAACTTTTCTTCAAGCACGGTAATCCAGACATTCAGGTATTCTGCTGGGTTTAAAGCATCATGCCCACCCAGGTGAGTATGTTTTACTTTTTGCTGTGAGTCTTCTACCAGAAATACTGATTCAGGTGTTTTTGTATAAGTAATTGCCTCCCTTAGCTGATCATTTTCATCAACATACTGCCCCAGGCAAAATGATATTTTTGTGTTGGCCTTCAGGGGCTGGAATGCATCTGGGGTTTGGGTGTCAAAATCGGGGTCAATCCCAGCAAAAGCATCATTCATTCTTTGCAGCTGTGCAAGTATCATGGCCCTGTCAGGGGGGGTAAAACTGTTGTTGTACACCACATGAAAAGCCACCGGTATTACAACATCTGCCTGACTATTTTGTGCCTGTAGCCCACCATACAGGCGGGCCTGTTTAAGCACTTGCTTTTGAAGCTGTTCATGCTGTGCATGTAATGCCGGAAACCGCCTTTTCAGCATGGCGTTTGCTTTGGCAGTTGCACAGGTACCTCTTGTTTGAGCAACCAGCACGTCACTTACCAACAGCCAGCAAACCAGTATGGTCAGTACATTTAAGGGGCATATGGGTAAAGGTTTTTGCATGGCTTGTGGCTAATTGGTTATGAGCAATCGCTTGGTGGTGGTTTTACTTTTGTTGCGCAGCACAACCA
>CAZXTW010000306.1:6731-7181 GCA_964643525.1 uncultured Roseivirgaceae bacterium | reverse complement strand
CTGTCAACCCCGTGTATCAGGTGCACAAACGGGGCAATGTACTTGACCTTATTGCGCTGCAGGTGGCCAATCATATGCCAGTGAATGTCTTTGGGCAGGGCCTCATACTTGCCTGCCAGCTCTTGCACCTTATTTTCGCCAAAATGGCGGTGGCCCGCCTCATAGGCGGCTAAAATATCAGCTTCTGGCTTGGTTTTACTTACAGCCACCAGGGTGGCCTGGTATGGGGCCAGCTGGCTGCCAATTTGCTTCAGGTTTTCAGTAATACTCATCTCTGCAATGCCTTAGGCATGCTAAGGTAATGCATTTTTGTAATGTGCCTGGTGCCCCCCGGCCCATTATATGCCTTTGAATATTTAAAGAAGTCATGAATTGTTTCTAATTTTGTTTTTTCATTAATTTTCGGCTTTGGTATATGGCAATTATAGGTAAGCTGTTAAAGAACGGAAT
>CAZXTW010000306.1:0-6720 GCA_964643525.1 uncultured Roseivirgaceae bacterium | reverse complement strand
AGGCTGCGCGAAAGCCTGGAGCAAGAGTATTCTTCAACCTACGATCTTCAAAAAGCAGAGCTGAAAAAACTGCTGCTAACCGCGGTACAGACCGAGTTTGGCAAGTACCATAACTTTAAAGAGGTACTGAAAAGCTACCGCAACAAGCAGCTCTACCACTTTTAACGTACGTTTAAGCGCAATGTGCCCGTGCGCTCATATAACAACATGTACAACGATTGGTGGCACAAAACCCGCATGGGCAAAAAAGACATTACCTGGCCAGGCAAAATCAAATACTATGCCCTGAGTTCTGGCACTTCTGAGGCTTCATCAAAATACATACCGGTAACCAAAGAAATGATGAAGGCCATGCAGAAAACCAGCACCCGCCAGCTGCTAACGCTTTCGCGCTACGACCTGCCCGACCACCTGTTTCAAAAGGGCATTTTGCTGGTGGGGGGCAGTACACACCTCAACTATAATGGCCGGTACTTTGAGGGCGACCTGAGTGGCATCACACAAACGCAAATACCCTTCTGGTTTTCGCAGCATTACAAACCGGGTAAGAAAATAGCCAAAACCCGCGATTGGGATGAGAAGCTGGAAGAGATTACCACCAAAGCCATTAGCTGGGACATAGGCATTGTGGTTGGCGTGCCCGCCTGGCTTACCATTTTGTTTGAAATGATTATTGAACGCTACCAGGTTAAAAATATTCATGAAATATGGCCCAACCTAACCATTTATGTGCATGGTGGCGTTTCATTTGACCCGTACAGAAAAGGCTTTGAAGAATTGCTGGGCAAGCCCCTGCATTATATGGAAACCTACCTGGCCTCTGAAGGCTTTATAGCCTTCCAGGCAGAGCCCAACCAGCGCTCAATGCGTATGGTGCTGAACAATGGTATTTTTTATGAGTTTGTGCCGTTTAATGAGAACAATTTTGACGATAACGGCGACCTGCTGCCCAACCCAGAAACGTTAATGATTGACCAGGTAGAGGCCAATAAAGAGTATGCCCTGCTGCTTTCTACCGCCTCAGGGGCGTGGCGCTATGTAATTGGTGATGTAATTAAGTTTGTTGATGTTGACCAGGCCGAGATTATTATTACCGGCCGCACCAAACACTTTTTAAGCTTATGTGGCGAGCACCTTTCAGTAGAAAACATGAACAAAGCCATTGAGCTGGCCAGTGAAGACCTGAACATACATGTAAAAGAGTTTACTGTGGCGGGCATACCGCACGGCAACCTGTTTGCCCACCATTGGTACATTGGCATTGACGAGGCGGTAGATGGCGAGCAACTGCGCCAGCGCATTGACCACCACCTGAGCGTGCTGAATGACGATTACCGGGTTGAACGCACAGCTGCCCTGAAAGAGGTTTACCTTGATGTGCTGCCCTCGCACACCTTTTATGACTTCTTAAAATCACAGGGTAAAGTAGTTGGCGGGCAGTCTAAATTTCCGCGGGTGCAAAAAAAGCAGCAGTACCAGGCCTGGAAGCAATTCGTTAATCAATACATCAAACACCCAGCCCAACAGGATGCAGGCAGCGTATAACGGCATTTTAACCGGTCTGTTTCTGTCCATTTTAATTGGGCCAGTATTCTTTTCACTAATACAGACATCTATTAGAGATGGCATGAAGGCCGGCGTTTTTATGGCCCTGGGCGTGGTGGTGAGTGACGGTCTTTACCTCACGGGTACTTACTTTTTAAGTGCTGAAATTATGCGCTTTAAAAACTTTGAAACCTACCTGGCCATTGGGGGGGCTATTATACTCATTGCCTTTGGGCTGGTGTATTTGTTTAAACGCACGCCCAGAGAGGTAACTATTGAAGAAAGCACCGGCCGTATGTTCTGGAAAAACATAACCAAAGGCTTTTTACTAAACGGCATTAACCCATCAGTGCTGGTATTCTGGCTGGGGCTAACCAGCCTGGTAACGGTTAACTTTTCATTTAACACTTACCAGCTGCAGGTATACTTTATAAGCATACTGCTAACCATATTTGCTACTGATACATTAAAAGCCTACGGTGCACATAAAATAAAAAGCCTGTTGAACGAAAAGCTAATGCGGCGCATGAACAAAGCCGTAGGCATAATTATGGTGCTTTTTGGCCTGCGGTTGGCCCTTTCGCTGGTGTGGGCTTTTTAACGCCCGTTAGTCTTGCAGTACATTACTCATAAAGGTTGACTTTAGCAGCAGCCACGCCAGGATAAAAATAATGCCCCAGCGCAGGTATACATGGTAATAATCGGCGGTGTCCTGGTAGCGGCTTTCTTTCACCTCAGACTTTTCTAACTCGTCAATCTGGTTAAATACCTCTGCCAGGGCCTTGTTGTTGCCGGCCCTGAAAAAGCTGCCGCTGCCTATCTCTGCAATTTTGCGCAGCGTGGTTTCGTCAAGCGTATTGTTTACATAATTGGTATTGCCAAAAAAGTCTTTACCAAAAGGCACGCGCCCCTCTTTACCAATGGCAATGGTATAAATTTTGGTTTTTACCTTTTTGGCCACCACCGCAGCCGTAATGGGGTCTACATTGCCTGCGTTGTTATCACCATCGCTCAACAGAATAATCACTTTTGATTGCGACTCTAAATCAACCAACGAGCGGGTAGCCCTGCGCAATGCCTCGCCAATGGCCGTGCCGCTTTTTTCTATATCGTCAAAATGAATGTCGTTAATGGTGGTATTCAGTAGGTTATAATCTGTAGTGGGGGGCACCTTGGTATAGGCTTCGCCAGAAAATATCACCAGGCCTATGCGGTCGCTAATGCGGCCGTTCACAAAATTGGTAGCCACCTCTTTGGCAGCCTGCAGGCGGTTGGGCTTAAAATCTTCAATTTGCATTGACTGTGAAATATCAACAGCCAGCATAATGTCAATACCCTCGGTCCATTGCTCTACCTTTTCATTGGTAATTTGCGGGCGGGCCATGGCAATAAGCAGCAAGGCCAGGGCCAGTGATAAAAAAATGGCTGGCACCAGGTTAAGCAGGCTTACCCAGTCAAACTTCAGCTCGGTTTTATTCAGGGCCACGGGCAGGCGCTGCCTAAAGCTGCGGTAAATAAACCAGCGCAACACAAACAGCAGGGGCACGGCTGCAATCAGGTACAGAAACAAATCAAAAGTATAACTAAAGTTTTCAAGCACGCTTAAATTAAACCAGCGCATGCTAAACCAGGGCCACTGGCTAAGTACATCATTTTCCATGTTTCAACTTCTTCACTATACTAACATACCGCTGTACTGAAAACTCATGCAGCTTGCTAAACTGCTGGTGTAGCTCGGCCATATCCTGCCCGCCATACAGGGTGCGGTCAATGGCCCCCAGCGCGTTATATACCTCTTGTTGTTCTATAAGTGCTTTCAGCTCTTTGGTGGTTAACTTGGTATACTGCACCTTTTCAAGCCGCTCCATATAGGCCTTCCACAGCAGCAGGGCCTCTTCAACCACGGTGCGGTTTTGCTGGCGCACGTCATCAATATACCCGTTAAACTTCTGCAAAAAGCGCAGGTGCCGCTTTTTCAGGCGGCGGGCTTGTAGCCTTCTTACAATCCTGTCATAATTCAGGGCCAGCACCACCACCAGCACCACAACAATTACAAAAGTAACCAGGCCCGTTAATAGGTAATTAAACGGCCGTGCGGTGGCCACTGCCTCAG
The DNA here is from genome assembly GCA_964643525.1 of uncultured Roseivirgaceae bacterium. Classification (GTDB taxonomy): domain Bacteria; phylum Bacteroidota; class Bacteroidia; order Cytophagales; family Cyclobacteriaceae; genus CAZXTW01. The sequence continues at coordinate 3,062 of CAZXTW010000306.1, read as the reverse complement.
TATTGGTCAGCACCTTTAGCGAGTCGGGCATTTCAGTTAGCGTATTCACCACCGTAAGCGTATCTGCCTGGGCATCAATAGTGGTGCTGTCTTTGCCGTTTACCAGAAACACCGGCAGGGCCAGGCTTAGCCGGGGCTCCATAATAAAACTGCTTAGGGTATACACCACACTGTCATAGCTGGTGGTGCTGTCGGTCTGGGTGGTAAAATACGCCTTACCTACAAACTCAAAGGGGTAATAATCATAGGCAGAGTCAGGAAACACCACCTGTAATGACTTGAGGTAAGTGACCGACAGGGTATAGGTAGCCGGCTGGCCCACCAGTACCTCTTTTTCAACAAACCCCCCATTGGGTTTTATTTGCTGCCCCCATGCTGTGGTGGCCAGCAGGGCAGCAAATACACCTATAATAATACAATCTCTAAGCACGTACGCGTGATTTATTCCTAACCTTAAACAGTTTTAACAGCTTGGGCACATAATCCTGGTCAGTCCGTACCGAAATAAAATTGGCCTGGTAGGTGCGGCAAATGCGCTCCAGTTCGCCTTTGGCTTTGGCGTGTTTGTTCAGCACGCCTTTCTTAAAGCTGCCCCACGAGGTATTGACCCACAGCGTGCGGCCGCTTTCACGGTCTAGCAGGGGTATAATGCCCAGGCGGGGCAGCTTCTCTTCGCGGGGGTCGCTCAGGTGTATCACTACCAGGTCGTGCTTGCGGCCCAGGGCCTTCAGCTGGGGCTGGTAATTGTCGTCTATAAAATCAGATACCACAATTACCACGCTTTTACGCTTCACCATTTTAAGCGTATAATTCATGGCGCGGGCCAGGTTGGTGCCTTTGCTGGTGGGTACCAGCCTGAACAGCCGGGTAAACAGCTCATAACCGTGCTTAATGCCTTTATTGGGCTTTACGTACAGCTCTTTGGTATCGCTATAGCCTATCAGGCCCACCTGGCTGTTTTCTTTAATGGCCGCAAAGCTCAGCAGCGCGCAAATCTCTTTGCCCACATCGGCCTTTTGGCGGCCCTGCTTGCCTATTTGCTGCGAGGCGCTTACATCTAACAGAAAAAATACCGTTTGCTCTTTCTCTTCCTTAAATGTTTTCACGTAGGTGCCATGGCCCTTGGCGCTCACATTCCAGTCAATGGCCCTGATGTCATCGCCGTACTGGTACTGGCGCACGTCATCAAACTCAAGGCCCGACCCCTTAAAAACAGAATGGAAGTCGCCCTGCATCTGGTTGGTCAGTGCCTTCCTGATTCTAATCTCATATTGCCGTAAGCGCTTGTGTATTTCCTTTAAATCCATTCAGTTGTATACCTCTGTATTGAATCAAGCCCTAAAATTAACGCAAACTGCACAATTGGCAATTGCAATTGTGGCCCTACTGGGCCTATTGTGCAGTCAGTACCCCCACATTGGCCCTGCCACCCTGTTAAAAAATGTTAAAATAGGGTTTGCACAGGCATAGACAAATATTTTCCGGGTGGGCACTCCGGGGGCTGCACCCCATGAAAGCAATTGCTTTAGCATGCTATATCCTCAGAAGTGTCTAGTAGTAAAACCTATTTTTTGGGGATTTATCGCAGGCATAATTCACATAAATTGGCCACCCTAAAAGCCTTCTTGGTTATTCTTATACCGTTAAAAGATAATTATGTCTGTATCAGCCTATTTAGATCAGTTGCTCAAAGCAAACAGTATGAGCCAGAATAAAGAACTGCTTGCAGCTTATATTGCTATGTGGAAGCAGATTAAAGAGGCGTTAGAAGAGCACTTTAATAATAGAACTATATCTCCGGTTAACTCAGGCTCATTGGCTAAAAATACAGCAGTAGCTTGTAAGTTTGACTATGATATTGTAGTGCCATTTAAGAAAAAGGGTAATGGTACGTTAGAGGCTATTTATAAAGAGTTAGAGGGGTTTCTCAGGAAGGACTTCAAGGTAAACCCACAGCCAAAAATCAGAGTACAGAAGGTTTCATTCGGGCTTACCTTCACCAGCCACGGACAAAAGCTGTATTTTGATGTATCGCCTGGGCGTGAGGTCAATGATTTTTTGAATGATGGCGAGTTAAACTTATTTGTTAATCAGCCTGGCGAAGGGCAGCCCCAACACATTACGACTAACATACGCCTGCAAATCAACCATATAAAATCAAATACTCAAGCCCGCGATTGTATCCGCCTGTTAAAGATTTGGAAACACAAACAGGAAGTACAGGTAAAAAGCTTTTTGCTTGAGTTGCTGGCCATTAGGGCATTTGAGTATGGTAAGGTAGCACAAATGAAAGGGCTAAGCCGTAAACTTACAGGCATTATTGAGTATTATAATCAACAAACCAAACACCAGCAGTTAAAGCTGCCCGACCCTGGTTTTTCAGGGAACAATGTATTGACTACTCTCAATAAAAAACAAATAAAGCAGTTGAATACAGAGCTTCAAGAGCTAAGCAAAGCATTACAAAGCGTAGAAATGATTAAAGCCTTGTTGCCTTTGTAAAATGCCTGGTGGTGGTATTCAATTCCTTATATCCTAATTTTTGAGGAGTTAAGAAAACCACATTTATTGGTATTTTATGATTGTATACTATTTCAGATGTTTGTAGGTACACATTAAGTTAATTTTCTTATTATGAGTTATGCCAATTATTTAAGTGAAGTGCTTGACTTCAACAAGGTTGATGAGGAAAAGACAGATGTTAAGCTGTATAAAAGAAAAAGAGATGATATAAAGCAGGTGCTTCAAAATGAATACGGTAATACTGATTTGTACACACCTAGAAACTCAGGTTCATTGGCAAAACATACTGAAATCAATAGTAAATTTGATTTAGATTTGGTTGCCCCATTTGCTTATGATCGTTTCCCTACTTTACAGGAAATGTACGATGATGTTTTTGATCTCTTTAAGAAAAGAATGAAAGATGATAGCCTTATTGAAGTAAAACAGCAGAAAGTATCTATTGGGCTCAAGTTCTTAATCAATTCTAAGGTTATGGAGTTTGATGTGGTGCCTGGCAGAGAAGTGAATAACTACCAAAGTGATAAAGACTTGAACCT
>CAZXTW010000305.1:0-7188 GCA_964643525.1 uncultured Roseivirgaceae bacterium | reverse complement strand
TGGTGCCCCCGTGGGTTACTTTTAGTTGTTGGTACAGGCGGGCTACCAGAGGCAGGTGGGCAGCAGGGAAAGCCCTGAGTAGCGTATCATGCTGAATCAGCGCATAGCTTTCTGGGTTGATAAGCCAGGAGGCTACAGCGGCTGCTTCGGCTTTACTGGCCATAGTCAGTTGCCGTTGCTTTACCTTTTTGGGTGTGCTGCCTTGCTGCCCTGTTTTTCTGAGGGCCGCCATAAACAACCCCTCGCCTGCTACTTTGTGTGGGTAAAACCGGTAGCCGTACGCGCCAGACAGGTAGGCAGGCGTAATGCCCCAGTCCTCCTGCACGGCTATGGGCAGGCTTTCGGCTCCGTGGTTCATGAGCCAGGCCAGATTTTGCTCGTTCTCTTGCTCGTTGTAGGTACATGTACTGTAAATCAGCAGCCCTCCCGGTTTCAGTGCTGGCCAGGCATCTGCAAGGATGCGCTGCTGCCGCTCAGCACACAGCTGCACTGCCCCGGCCGACCATTCGTTAACGGCCGAAGCATCTTTTCTAAACAAACCCTCGCCGCTGCAGGGGGCATCTACTACCATCACATCAAATACAGCCGGCAGCCTGGCAAAATCAGCCGGGTCATTATTGCTTACCAGTATCTGGTTGTGGCCCCAGCGCACCATATTCTGGGCCAGTACCTCAGCCCGGCTGCGCACCACCTCATTGCTTACCAACAGGCTGTTGGCAGGCAGCAGGCTGGCCAGGTGGGTGCTTTTGCCGCCGGGGGCACCACACAGGTCAAGCACTACCAGCCCACTGCCTGTTGGGGTATGCTGCGCTGCATGTTGCATAAACGCTTGCTCTAAAAACATTGAGCTGCCCTCTTGCACATAATAAGCTCCGGCGTGGTGCAGTGGGTCAAGGGTAAAGGTAGTTGGCTGTGGCAGTGTATAACCATGGGTGGCCCAGTGTACCCTGGCAAGCGGTACCGTAGCGGCCCATTTGTGCGGGTTTACCCTAATGCTTTTAGGGGCCGATGTGCTTAGTGAGGCTTCAAAGGCTGGGTAGTCATTGCCCAGCATTTGCTGCATACGGCTTACAAAGGCAGGTGGTAAATTAGGTGTTGGCATTGGCACAAATATACACCATTCAGCCTGGTACCATAAATGCTATACAATAACGGGTTTGGTTTGTTAGTTCTTAGTGCAAACCTTGTTGGCATAGAGGCTGTATGCCAGGGTTTGTGTATCTTGGATTACCTAATTGCATTGTATATGACCAGACAACTGTTATTGATTTGCTTGTTTTATCTTGTTGGCGCAGGGACTGCATTGGCCTGTGGCACCATTGAGGGGCGTACGGCCCGTTATTTGGCAACCAAAGAGGCCAACCATGAAGCCAGGCTTGTTGAGTTAAAGTTTTTGAACTGCCCGCCAATTGTACAGCAATACCGCCCTACCCAAACTAATGATGCGCTGCTTATTGAGGTTGCCATTGACGCCATGACCCGTGCCAATGAGTTACTCAAGGCTGACCATGCCCTGGCCACCAGGTACGGCAACATGGCCATTAAGCTATTTTTTAATTACGACAGGCTGTTCACAATGGCCGGGCAAAAGGATTATTCACTGTTAGAGCGGGCCATGGCCCAGTATGTGGGCGTAGCTACCAAAAGGTGGCGTAAGTTTGTGACGGGCTACCGGTACGACCCTGCACGGAAAGAAACCTTTAACCCTGATACTTTTGAAGCACTGGTTGCAAGTGAATTACATGAATACCGGCGGTTAATCCAGTAAAGGCAACAAGTTATTGGTGTACTAAATTAAGCCCTGCCGCAACAATTTTTTATTTGCAAAGCTCTTGTAAGTAGTCAATAGGGGTATTAAAGCCTGTTAGTATATAATTAAGGGCAGGTTTTTAGCCACTGTTTTGGCTACAGGCGGGTTATGATACTTTACCCCTGCTGGGCCTACGCATGTAGTAAAGCTGTACAATTGGGCAATAATGCCTGTTTGGTATGGTTTACTTTTACAATATAAAGTTGCCTAACATGCGTAAATTAGAATACACTACCAACATCAGTACAACCAGAGCACTTAAATTAGTTAAACCCGTTTTAGATGGCATAGAATACGTTAGTAAATGGGAGATTGAGGTCAACACAAAGCGGCATATGTTGACTGTTTTTGGCGATAAGCTATGCCCAGTGGCTATCGAAAACGCTGTAATGGGCGCTGGCTTTGAGATAGAGCCTGCCCATAAGCAACTTTTTTACGCCACCTACTTTGCTACCCGCTAAATTAACTGCCTGCTACCTGTAGCACTATTTTGCCCATGTTTTTATTGGCTTCCATATACTGATGCGCTTCAGCCACCTGTTGCCACGGCATTACCTTATCTACAACCGGCCTTAGCAGGCCCGTATCAAAATGAGGCAAACAGGTTGTAGTAAAGGCTTGTACCAGGGCCTCTTTATAATCTAACGAGCGTGCCCTGAGGGTACTGCCTTTTAACTGTATGCGTTTACGCAGCAGGGTGCCCATATCAAAACCATCAGCCTTGAGCCCGCCCATCAGGCCCAGTACTACCCAGCGGCCATCAGCAGCAATGGCCTGCATATTGCCTTGCAGGTAGCTGGCTCCAATAAAATCAAGCACCACATCAGCCCCATGGCCATTGGTAAGTTCTAACAGGCGTTCGGCAAAGGCCTCTTCTTTATAGTTAATGCCTGCTACTGCTCCCAGGCTTTTGCAAAAGTCTATTTTTGCTGTGCTGCCAGCCGTTACGTAAGGGGTACCTCTGAACAAGCGCGTTAGCTGTATGGCGGCCGTGCCCACCCCGCTGGCCCCGGCATGGATCAACACCTGGTCGTGCGCCTGTACATTGCCCAGCCACTTCAGGGCCTGAAAGGCCGTTAAATACACCTCTGCAATGGCTGCGGCTTCAATAAGCGATAGTTTTTCAGGTACGGGGATGGCCAGCACTTCGGGTAGCGTTACGTACTCAGCATAACCGCCACCGGGCAATAAGGCAAACACTTGGTCGCCAGGTTGGTAAGTACGGCATTGGGGCCCTACAGCCTCTACTGTACCGGCTACTTCAAGCCCAATCACTTCGCTGGCCCCTGGGGGTGGTGGGTAAAACCCTTTGCGTTGCAATACGTCGGCCCGGTTCAGGGCAGTGGCGTGTACCTTTACCAATAACTCGTTGGCAGCTGGGGTAGGGGTAGGGGCTTCGCCAAGGTACAATACCTCGGGGCCTCCGTGGGCTTTGGTTAATACGGCTTGCATCATGGGTTTAGTTGCGGCGGGTAGCCAGGCGGTACTGTATATAAAGGTTGCCAGCAGGCACAGAGCTATCGGCAGTGCGGCCATAGCCGGGTATGGCATAAACAGGTATGCTGTTGTTGTTATCAAACTGGCCCAGCCTGCGGTACCTGAAGCGCAGGCCCAGGTACAAATTGGGCCTTATTTCGGTTTTTGTACCCAGCACCAGCTCTATCCAGTCAGCGTCCTGGTCCTGGCGGTTAAACGTCTCTACAAAGTCGTTGTGTACATCGCTTAAAATTTGCACCTCGCCGCGGTCGTCAAATGTGCTTAGGGCATAGCGCACACCTATATAAAAGGTGTGCTGGTCGTTTTGCAAAGGTATCAGGTAGTCAGCGCCAAACCGTATATAGGTACCCTCAACGGCAAAGTTAAGCACATTTCTAAAGGCCCGTTCGGGTGTAAGCTCTGCCTGGCCATACTCGCCCACCAGGCGCAGGCGGTCGGCAAAAACCAGGCCGGCACCGCCTTCAAACTTACTTTCATAATCTACTATTAACCCAACCAGCTTGCCATAGTCAAACATCAAATCAACACCACTAAAAAAGGGTGCTTTGGGTTTTTCTTGCCCATAGGTGGCCGTAGCCAGCAGCAGGCACAGGCCTATCAGTAGGGGTTTACTCATAAAATATCAACAGTGTAGATTCATCATTAATGCATTCAGCAAAATCACATCTAATCGTGGTCGAGTCAAACGTGTGGCTCAACAAGGTTACATTCTGCATTTGCATTTGAAAAAAGTCCTTATCATTCTCAAACAGCACCCGCTCATAGGCCATAGTTACCTGGCCGGTTAACGTATCAAGCACGGTGGTGTCGTTTTCAGTTCTAAAAACCAAATCAAGCACGGTGGTGTCGCTGTTCATATCCAGCGGCAGGCGGTGTATATTCCTCAGCGTATCGCCAATATTAGTAATATCGGCCGCTTCAATGCCGTTTACCTGCATAATACGCACCCGGCTGTTGGCACTGGTGCCACTGGCCCTGAAGCGGGCGTTAATCAGGGCTTCATTGGTAGTGGGGCCGCAGTCATTACAATCTAAACACCCCTGCAGGCCAATGGTAAGGCCAAGCAACATCAGGGCTGTAGCCCAAAAAAAGACGGTTTTACGGTTCAGCAACATGGCAATTAATGAAAGCGTCAAAGATAGAAACAAATCATCAACATCTGGTACAGGCAGCTAAAAACACCTCCAAATACCACAATGCCCCCTTAGTAGGGGTCGGCGTCAATGGCTACCAGCACCTTGCGGTAGTCTTTTTGGCTTGTCAGTGCTTCTATCTGTTCTTTAATCATCTGCTTAAACTGCTTCAGGTGGGGGCTGTCGCGTTCCAACTTAATGAAAATATCCATCAGGTAGCGGTTTCTTATCTTATTAATCAGTGGCTCCTGCGGGCCCAGCAGGCGCTTTTGCCCCACAATACTTAGCAGCAGGGTGGCCAGGGTCTTGGCGGCTGTTTCGGCCACTTCCTTATCTTCATGCTTCACCACCAGCTTCACCATGCGCGTAAACGGTGGGTAGTTATAGCCCATCCGCTCTACAATCTCCTGCCGGTACAGCCCTTCGTAATTGCCGCTCATCACCTGGTGCAGCAGGGGCTGTTCGGTATTATTGGTTTGTATCAGTACCAGCCCCTGCTCTTTGCGGCGGCCTGCCCGCCCACTTACCTGGGTAATGAGCTGGTAGGCCCGCTCGTGCGAGCGGAAGTCGGGCCAGTGAATCATCCGGTCAACATCAAGCACCCCCACCAGTGATACCTTGTCAAAATCAAGGCCTTTGCTCACCATTTGCGTGCCCACCAGTATATCAATATCGCCTGCTTCAAAGGCATCAATAATCTTCTGGTAGCCGTATTTGCTGCGGGTCGTGTCTAAATCCATACGCTGTATGCGTGCCTGGGGCAGCAACAGCTTCAGGTCTTCTTCCAGCTTTTCAGTGCCAAAGCCCACCAGCCGCTGGCGGGTGCTGCTGCACGAGGGGCATACGGCCGGCACCGCTTCGCTATAGCCGCAATAATGGCAGCGCAGCTCGTTGCTGTACATATGGTAGGTCAGGCTCACAGCGCATTGCACGCATTTGGGTATGTGGCCGCACTCTTCGCAAAGCAAATAGGGGGCGTAACCCCTTTTGTTTTGAAAAATAATGGCCTGCTCATCCTTCTCTATTGTGGCCGTCAGGGCGTCTAGCAGGGTCTGGGTAAAATCGCCCTTCAGCGTTTTTGCCTTGCGCTCTTTCACCACATCTACCAGCTTAATCTGTGGCAGCACGGCATCGCCAAAGCGCTCGTGCAGGGCCACGTAACCGTAGCGTTTCTGTTGGGCCAGGTAATAGCTTTCAAATGCTGGCGTGGCAGAGCCCAGCAGGGCTTTGGCATGGTGTACCGAGGCCAGCACCAGGGCCATGTCACGCCCGTGGTAGCGGGGGGCGGGCTCAAAAGCCTTGTATGAAAACTCATGCTCTTCATCAACAATAACCAGCCCCAGGTTATCAAACGGCAAAAACACCGCCGAGCGCACACCCACCACCAGCGGAAAGGTGCCGTTTATTACACCGTTCCACACCTCTACCCGCTCGTTGTCAGAGTAGCGCGAGTGGTAAATGCCCATTTGTGCGCCAAACACCTGCTGTAGGCGCTTGACAATTTGGGTAGTGAGCGCAATCTCTGGCAGCAGGTACAGCACCTGGTCGCCATTATTCAGGGCAGCCTGAATCAACTCAATATACACCTCTGTTTTGCCGCTGCCCGTAATGCCATGAAACAACACAATGCTTTGCTGCTCAAAGGCCTGTAAAATCTGGCTTTTGGCAATCTGCTGCGCTTCGTTCAGTTCGCTTGGGGCCTGCGGCTGGTGGCCGCTCAGGTCAAAGCGCGATACCACTACCTCAAACGCCTCTAGCACGCCGTTTTTAATCAGGGTGCCAATGCTGCTGGTAGAGGCACCTGCATCGGTTAGCATTTTGCGGGGCACCCCGGCTGCGTTACGCTCCGGTGCCTGGTACACGGGCACCTGCTGCAGGTATTGCAGCAGTACATCGGTTTGGGCGGGGCGCTTTTCCAGCTGCTCAAACAGGGCTTCTAGTTTGGTATGGTCGTTGGCATAGGCAGGCTGCAGGCGCAGGCGCTTTTCTACCCGTGGTTTGTAGCGGTCTTTTACCTCTTCAAACAGCAGCACGGCCTCTTTGGTAATCAGGCTCTTAATAATATGGTAGGCACTTTTTACATCAAGCAGGTCGGCCACCTCTTCATACCCCAGGGCGTTGTTGTTGCGCAGGGCCGTAAGCAGCTGCAGCTCGCGGTCGGTAAACGTACACTCTGTAGTTTCTTCATCAAACACAGGGTTCAGTTGCACCTTACTCTGGCTGCTTAGCTTCAGGCCCGAGGGCAGGGCCAGGTTCAGCACCTCGCCCAGCGTGCACAGGTAGTATTGGGCACACCAGTCAAACAGGCGCAGCTGTATGGGGTTAATCACGGGCCCATCGCCCAGCAGCTCTAAAATATACTTGGCCTGGTGCCCTTCTGGCGGGGTATTGGCCAGGCTCACCACCACCCCGGTTAGTATCTTTTTGGCTCCAAACTGCACAATAACGCGGCTGCCCGTTTGTATGGCCTGGGCCATTTCAAAGGGCACACGGTAAGTATACAGCCGGGGCACAGGCACGGGCAGGGCAATATCAGCAAATAGCGTTTCTTTTTCTTGAAAGTTGCTTTCTTGTAAGGTTAACTGGCTCAATACCTAATTCTGTCAGGGTTGTAATTGCGCTAACTCTTCCAGGGCCTCAGCCACTGTATGCACGGGCAGGCGGCAGGCCTTGTTAAAGCAAACGTAAATGGTGGTCTTTCCGTCTATTGCTGTGCGGTTTTGTAGCAGGGGCAGTGTGCTTGTGGTG
>CAZXTW010000304.1:0-7194 GCA_964643525.1 uncultured Roseivirgaceae bacterium | reverse complement strand
AAGGTTAAAGGGCTGGTTGGCCTGGGCATTTACCAGCTGCACCAGCTGCTGCTGGGTATATGCTTTGTGGGTTACATCCTGCACGTCAAGCGCAAAGCCCATGTCACCCACGCTGTTAATGCGCTGCACAGGGCCATCGTCCAGGCTGTGGAAGGTGGTGCGCAGGCTTTCGTGCCGCTGCATTAACAGTTCAAAAGCCTGTTGCAGGGCGCTGGTGCTTACGGTGCCATTAAATATAAAGGCGCCGGGCATGTTGTATACGTTGCTGCCCCCTTCAAGCTGCTGCATGAGCCACAGCCTGCGCTGGGCGTTTGACAGCGGGTAGTGCTGTGCCACCGCCACCGGGCTAATGCGCTGCGCCTGGGTGGTGTCATGCCGGGTTATGAGGGCGGCCTGCTCTTCAATGGTGGCGTGGGCAAAAATGTCTTTTAATGATAGCTTAATGCTAAACGCCTTGTACAGGTGGGCCTGCAGGCGGGTGGCTTTTAATGAGTGGCCACCAATAGAAAAGAAATTGTCTTTAATGCCGGGCTTGTCGTGGTTAAGCAGGTGCTGCCATATATCGGCAATTTTCTGCTCGGCATCGTTGGTTGGGGCCACATAGTCAACATCAGCAGCCAGGGTTTGCTGCTCAGGGGCGGGCAGGGCCTTGCGGTCTACCTTGCCGTTGGGCGTAAGCGGCATCTGGTCAAGGCATACAAAGGCGGTGGGCACCATGTATTCTGGCAGGCTGCCAGCCAGGGCCTCTTTAATGGCCTGCACGGTAATGTCTGTTTCCTGGCAGTAGTAGGCACACAAAAATTTGTTGCCCTCGGCATCGTCACGGGCCAGCACCACAGCATCTACCAGTTGGGGTATGCTGGTTAGCTTGAATTCAATTTCGCCCAGCTCAATGCGGTGGCCCCTGATTTTTACCTGGTGGTCTTTACGGCCAAAGAATTGTATGTTGCCATCGGGCAGGTACCGGCCAATATCACCGGTTTTGTACATACGCCTAATGTTGTTGCCCGTAAAGGGGTCTGCCATAAAGGCGGCGGCTGTTTTTTCGGGGTTGTTCAGGTAACCACGCCCCACGCCAATGCCAGATACTACAATTTCGCCTTTGGCACCCAGGGGGCAGCGGTTCATGTGCTCATCAACAATATGGATGTGGAAGTTTTGCACGGTGCGGCCAATGGGTATGTTGCCGTAGCCGGGGTCAGCATCAAATATATAATGGGTAATGTCGTCACTGGCTTCAGTAGGGCCATAGGCATTGACCATGGCTATGTGTGGGTACAGGCCAAACCAACGGTTTACCAGGGCTGGCTTCAGTGTTTCGCCGGTTACTACCAGGTATTGCAGCTGGTTGTAGTCAACGGGCTGCTCAGCATCGTTAATTACGGCCACTACTTCCTGCAGGTAGCTGGGCACCACCTCTAATACGGTAATGCCGTCGTTGGCCACGCGCTGGGCAAAGGCCTCTGGATTCAGCACCAGTTCCTGGGGGTAAATATGTGTTTCGCCCCCTACCAGCAGGGCGGCAAAGGCCTGCCAGATGTATATGTCAAAGCTTTGTGAGGCGTTTTGCACCAGGCGGGTGCTGGCACTCATGTTCAGGTCATTGATTTTGGCATAGAGGTGGTTAATCATACCAATATGCTCTACCATGGCGCCTTTGGGTTTGCCTGTTGAGCCAGAGGTATAAATCACATAAGCCATGTCAGAGGGCAGGCCGGCAGTTTCAGGGTTCTCCTGGCTACAGGCGGCAATGGCCTCAGCATCGGCAATGCAATCAACCAGTGCACAGCCTTCTGGTAGGGTGCCCTGGTAGGTGCCGTAAGCGGTAATGACGGCCCTGGCCTTGGTATCTTGCGCTAAAAAGGTGGCCCGCTCGGCCGGCATATCAGGGTGTACCGGAAAATACACCGCGCCCGCCTTCATGATGGCCAGTATGGCCACTATCATTTTTTCTGAGCGTTGCATGGCTACGCCCACGTAGTGCCCCTTTTCAATGCCCTGTTGTGTGGTAAGGTATGCCGCCAGCTGGTTGGCCTGCTGGTTTACCTGAGCATAGGTAAGGGCGGTGCCGTTGCATACCAGCGCGGTACTTTCCGGCGTGGTTGCGGCCTGCTGCTCAAACAGCTGGGGCAGCGTTTGCTTGCTCGGGAAGTCGCGCCTGGTTTGGTTAAAGGTATCCAGCAGGGCTACCTCTTCACCATGCAGCATGGGCAGGCTGCCAATGGGCTGGTCGGGGTTATCAACAATGCCGTTAACCAGGGTTTCAAAGTTGGCCGCCATACGCAATATGGTGGCTGCTTCAAATATATCAGTATTGTACCTGAATACACCGGCCAGGCCGTTGTTGCTTTCAATTACTTCAAGGCTCAGGTCAAAGCGGCCCTCTTGTGTTTCAAGGTCAAAATACTCTAAGGTAAGGGTACCAAACTGTGCTGTAGCGCCATAGTTATGGGGCACAATCAGCTCGGCCACGCCTTTGTACTGCTGCTTTGATTGCAGGTAAAAGAAGGCCTGGTACAGGGGCGAGGTGTTGAGGCTGCGCGGCACGCCCAGCTTTTCAACTATATAAGGAAAGGGCAGCTCCTGGTTGGCCATGGCCTCCAGCACGCGCTTTTTCATTTGTGCGGCAAAGGCCGAAAATGAAGGGTTATTGGCCAGGTTGCCCCGTATGGCCAGGGTGTTTACAAAGTAGCCCACCAGCCCTTCATATGCAGCCTTGTTGCGGCCAGCGGCGGGGGTGCCCACCACAATATCATCCTGGCCGCTGTAGCGGTACAGCAGCACCTGGTAAATGGTCATGAGCAGGGCATACAGCGTGAGGTCAAGCTCACGGGCCAGCTGGGTTAGTTTCTGGGCGGTAGCTGCGCTAAGGTTAAAATAGGTGCAGGCCCCATTATCAGTCAGTGATGAGGGGCGGGGCCGGTCAAGGGGCAGCTCTAGCAGGGGTATATTGCCCTGCAGGCGCTTTTGCCAGTAGGCCCATTGCCTGCTGCCTTCGTCACCATCAATCAGTTGGTTTTGCTCTTGTACAAATTGCTGGTAGCTGCTGGCCAGGGCGGGCAGTTCTGGCTTGCCGCCTACTGATAGGGCGGCGTAAATCTGGCCCAGCTCTTCCATAAACACATGCATTGACCAGCCGTCACATATAATATGGTGCATGGCCACCAGCAGCACATAATCTGTTTTGGTGGCAAACAGGCGCACGCGCATGAGTGGCCCCGTGGCCAGGTTAAAGGGTTCATCGGCGGCCTGCTTTACTGTTTTTGACAGGCGCTGATCGGTCCAGGTGGTGGTATCGGTGGTGCTAAAGTCAACCTCGGCAAAGGCGGGTATTTGCTGCACAGGCTCGCCCTCTGGCGCAGGAAAGGTACTGCGCAGCACCGCATGGCGGTTTACCAGCTGCTGAAAGGCAGCCTTGAGGGTGGGCACCTGCAAGTCTGACACAATGCGCACGGCAAAGGCCTCATTGTAGGCCTTGCTGCCTTCAATGCCCTGGTCAAGAAACCACAGGGCTTTCTGGCCTACTGATAAGCCAATGGTTTGTTGCTGCTTGCTGAGCTTTTGCTGTAGCAGCTTGCGGGCCAGTGCCTGTTTTTGGGCTTTGGTAAGCTTTGAAAGGTTGGCGGTTGTCTGTGCCTGGACGGTTGTGGTACCGGCGCCAGTGCCTGTACTTGTTGCTGTATTTTTCTGAACCATTGCGTTGTCAATCAGTAAATGCGGCTTCTTAAGCATCGGCCGCCATGTCATTAATCAGTTGGTCAAGCTCATCTGCAGAGAGGTTGTCTACATTGAGCAGCATATCAGTTGCCTGGTCTATTTCTGTAGGTTCTTCAGCGGCTGCCATGGGCAGTGCTTCGGGTGGTGTTTCGGTTTGCAGGCCGGTGTTTACGGCCTCAATCAGCTGGCTGGTGGTAATGCCTTCCATAAAGCGTACCAGGCCAATTTCAACGGCTGTTTCTTTTCTGATGCGGTTGCGTATTTCAACGGCCATGAGCGAGTCAAGCCCCAGCTGGCTCAGGGGCCGCTGGGCATCTAACTGGCTTTGGGGCAGCTTAAGGGTATCTGCCACCAGGGTGGTAATGAAGGCGGGCACGTCAGTACCGTCGGTACCGGGCTGTGCTGCTTCATGGGGCTGGTGCTGCCGGGCCAGGTGCTGCAGCATGGGGTTGCTGGCGGCCTGCACATCAACAGCAAACAGGCGCTGCCAGTCAATAGCTGCAATGACATGGGTGCCCTGCTGTGCCAGCAGCCATTTCGTTAGGGCATGCACCTGCGAGGCTTCAAAGGGTTGTATGCCTGCCAGCCGCAGCTGGTCAATGGCTTTTTTACCATAGCTGGTGTTGGCAAAGCCCACATTGGCCCACGGCCCCCAGCACAGGCAGGTGGCGGGCAGGTTGTACAGGCGGCGCTGTGCGGCCAGCCCTATTTGAAAGGCATTAGCGGCGGCATAGCTGGCCTGCCCGGCAGTGCCTATGACGGCCGCCACCGAGGCGTACATGGCAAAGTGGTCCAGGCTAAGGTGCCTGGTAAGCTGGTGCAGGTGCCAGCTGCCCTCTACCTTGGCCGCGCGGCACTGGCGGTACCGCTCGGTGGTGAGGTTGCTAATGAGGTCATCATCAAGCATGCCCGCCAGGTGAAATACACCTTTAAGCGGTGGCAGGGTGCTTTGTATGGTGTCAAGGGCCTGGGTAAGCTGGCTACGGTCAGCCACGTTGGCCTGTACAGTAGTTACGTGGCAGTTAAAGGCGGCCAGCTGCGCCATGAGCTGTTGTGCGGCCTCAGCGGGCTGGCTGCGGCCCATTAGTACAATGTTGCCCGCGCCCCCTTCGGCCAGCAGGCGGGCCAGCTCAAGGCCCAGGCCGCCGGTGCCGCCTGTTATTAAGTAGGTAGCGGTGCGGTGCAGTTGGGGCTGGCTGTTTACAGCAGGCTGTTGGCCTGCTGCCTGTAAGCGGGGCACCCATAGGCTGCCTTTGCGTATGGCCAGTTCTTTTTCTGGGGTGTTGCTGCCAATAATTTGCTGTATCCACTGGCCTGCGCGCGTGGGACTATCGGCCGGGTCAAGGTCAATGCTGCCGCCAAAGCACTCGGGGTACTCTGCGGCAATGACTTTGGCCAGCCCATTGAGGGCAGCGCCGTGAATGTGGTACAGGTCTTCCTGGCCGGTGGCCCGTGCGGCCTGCGTGGCCAGCCACAAGGTGGCGGTTGGTGCCTGCTGCCCGGCCACAGCGGCCAGGTACAGGGCAGTGCCGGTGGTGGCATCCTGCTCGTGGCTAATGCATGCCGCATCGGCCTGTTCAGTACATTCAGTATCAAGTCCCCACAGGTACAGTATAGTGCCTGGTTGTGTGCCAGCGCTGGCTACCTCGGTAAACAGCTGTTGCAGCTGCGCTTTGTTGGCTGGGGCCAGGGTATAGTGGGTGTTGCTGTGGCGCTGGTAGCTGCCCCCTTTGGTTACGGCAATGGCGTTGGGCCACTGGCTTTGCAGGTGGCTGGCTATGCCGGTGCCATCAGCAAAAATCAGCACGGGCTGGGCGGGGGTAGCTGGCTCTTCTGCCACCTCTGCTTTTTGCCATGCTTCTTCATACAGGTATTGACCTGCCGTTTGCAGGGCCTGCTGGCTGTGGTACCGGTCAGTGGGGTACACCGCAAAGTCAAGCACGGCACATAGCTTTTGGCCATTGGGCGCGCAAATGTGCAGGTCGCCCACAAAGTGGCCCTTATCATTGGGTGTGCTGCTGTGCAGCACGGCCAGGGCATATACCTGCTCAGGCAGTTGCTGCTGGTAGGCTTTAAACATGCCAAAGCCACGCGGCACTATGGTGGTGTTTTTAAAGGGCAGCTGCCCGGTGGGCAGGGCGGCCCTGAATACCTGAAAGCAGGCATCTAAAAACACAGGGTTGGTTTCTATATTGTTTTGGCTTAGCTGTGGTGGCATGCTAATGGCCGCCAGGGCAGTGTTGTCAGCAAGCCACAGGTTGTCAATGCCTTTAAAGCTGCCGCTCAGGTTCAGGTTGTCGGTGGCCAGCTGTTGGTAAAAGGCCTCACCGGTAAGGGGCGTGCCCTGGTCAATGAGCTGCTGGGGCGTTAAGGCCTGCTGCATGCGGTACTGCTGGCTGGTGGCCTGCCCCTGGTTTTGTGCTTCTTCAGCCGGGTAGCGGCTCAGCTCTGTGCCTTTGTGGTGCAGGCTCAGCTCTACGCATTTGGTCCACTGGCTGTCGTCAGCCACCTGGTAATGCACCTGAAAGGTGGCCGGCCCACCGGCGGGGGTGGTTAGTATTGACTGTAGGGCGTAGGGCTGGTCGTTGGGTACCACGGCGTCATGGCTCAGCAGCATATCGCCAATGGTCAGGTGGCCGGCAGCGGCGTGGCTGTCCATGGCGGCCTGGGCCATTTCAAGGTACAGGGTAAAGGGCAGCACCGTGTTGTTGCCAATGGTATGGTGCTGGGCAAAGGCCGGCTGGGCGGCTTTGTATTGTTTTTGCCAGCAGTGGGTATCGTGTATGGTGGCGGGCATAGTCAGTGCCACGCCCAGCAGGGGGTGCACCTGTGTGGTGGCACCCTGCCCGTAGGCCGGGTTGTACACCTGGTTGTCAGTAGGGGTGGCTACCCAGTACCTGGCCCGCTCAAAGGGGTAGGTGGGCAGCTCAGAATAGCCATAGGTGTTGGCATCCAGCTGGTTAAAGTCAAAGGCCACGCCACTGGTAAAGAGCTGCCCCAGGCTGGTATACAGCTGCTCAGTATCGGGCTTGCTGTAGCGCATGCTGGGCAGCCAGGCTGTTTCAGCATCAGTCACGGTGTTGCGGCCCATGGCTATGAGCGAGGGCTTGGGCCCTACCTCTATGAGTACATTGGCCTGCCGGGCCATGGTGGCAATGCCCTCAGTAAAGTTAACCGGGGCCATCACGTGCTGCACCCAGTAGCTGGCTGTAGCTATTTCAGTACCGGCCACCTGGCCGGTTATGTTCGAGATAATGGGTATGGCTGGCTGGTGGTAGGTAATGGCTTCGGCCACGGCCTTGAACTGTTGCAGCATGGGCTGCATCAGGGGTGAGTGGAAAGCGTGCGATACCTGTAAGGGCTTGTGGCCAATGCCTGCCTGTTGCAGCTGGGCCAGTATGGCCTCTACCGCGGTGCCCAGGCCAGAAATTACGGTTTGCTCTGGCGCATTGCAGGCAGCAATGCTTACCTCCTGGC
>CAZXTW010000303.1:0-7197 GCA_964643525.1 uncultured Roseivirgaceae bacterium | reverse complement strand
GTGCGTATAGCCGCTGCTGCTGCTGGCGATGGCCTGAGTGGCGGTGCCGGCACGGCCCTGGCAGTAGATGTGAACGACCTGGCAGCCACAGGCACCAGCATAGATGATGCTGACCTGGTAGCTGTGTATGATGCCAGTGCTACAGGCATGGTAAAAATGACGCGCGCCAACTTTATTGAAAGTGCTACCCTGGATGCGATTGATATTGACGGTGGTAATATTGACGGGGTGGCCATTGGCGGCACCTCGGTAGCTACTGCTGTTAATGTTGACCAGCTTACGCTAAACAACAGTACCATTGGTACAGCCTCAAGCAGTAATGCTGATATTACCCTTACGCCAGATGGTACCGGTAAGGTAATTAGCAGCAGTTCCATTGAAGTGCCCTCAATTAGTGATGCCAATGACAATGAAGTGCTGGTGTTCAACGCTGTGGGTTCTGCTGCCAATGAAATAACCGTTACCAACGCGGCTGCTACGGGTAGCCCGGTGATTGAAGTAACCGGTACTGATGCAAACATTGATTTAGATATTAATGCCAAAGGCACTGGTGATGTAAATGTTACTGCCATTGCTTTGCGTGTAAACGGGGCAGTAGTCATGACCTCTGACGGCCGCCTGAAAACAGATGTAGCCCCTATTGGCGGTGCCCTTGAGCAGGTAGAAGCCCTGCGGGGTGTGACTTACCACTGGGATAAAACCCAGCCCCTGGCGGCCCACCAGGATGAACGCCTGCAGTACGGCGTTATTGCACAGGAGGTGGAAGCGGTATTTCCTGAAATGGTCAATACCGATGAAGCGGGCTACAAAACTGTAAATTACATAGCTCTGATACCAGTGCTGTTGGAGGCTGTCAAAGAGCAGCAGCAACTTATTGACCAGCTGCTGGCCTCCATTGATAATGAACAGCAGAGCAAAGAAGGTTTGAAAGAAGCCCTGCTAAAACAACAGCAGTTGTTTAAGATGCAGGCCGAGGCCATGAGCCGCATAGAAACTGAAAATGCTTCGATGAAGTCAGACCTTGAACAAATTAAAAAGGCCCTTGGGCTGAAGGTGGTAAGTGAAGAAGAGTAAGCCAATAACAATTGTGATGATGATGCAGCCCATTTGCACACAACGGTTTCTGCTGGCTATGTTTGCCTGCCTGCTACTGGCCCTGCCAGCTTCTGCACAAGACCCCCTGCTAACCAATGGCGGGTTACTGCAAATTACTGAAGGTACTGATATGGTGGTGCAAGGCACCGTGCAAAACAATGGTGTCATTAACAATGAGGGTAACTTTTTGTTTGATGGCGACTGGCTGAATGCTGGCACCTATAATGGCATTAACGGTACCATTATTTTAAATGGTGATGGCGACCAGCTGGTAGATAACAACGACCAGGATATTGCCACCCTGATTGTAGACGGCCCTGGTATTAAAACCCTTGACAACAACACCATCATTGACTCATTGCTGCATTTGCGCATGGGTATTTTGGTTATACCTGGTGATAAGCAGCTGGTGCTGTCTAACTCAGCAGAGGTGCAAGGTGGCTTTGATGATGCTTATGTTGATGGTGTTATGTACCACCAGGGTACTGGGTTTAAGTTTTTTCCTATTGGTAAAGACGGGCTGTTTACACCAGTATGGTTTGAAGAGGTATTTGGCATAAACCCCACCATTGGCTTAGAGGTATTTGAGCCCAACCCCGGTAACCCCCAGCCAGGGTTTAATCTGTTAGGTATTTCAAACGCACGCTACTGGCAACTAAGTGTATTGAATGGCACGTTTGATAGCTCCATAGTAAGTATTGACCTGCTTGATGAAGACACCACTACCATTGACAGGGTAAACACCTTAAACGTGCGTACGCTTGCCCTGGCCATAGCACAGGGCGATACAGTTGATGGTACCTATACCTCGTTGGGTAATGCCAGCATTGCCGATAATATCATTACCAGCGAAATAGGCTTTACCAAGCGCTTTTTAGCCATAGCCCTGGCCCCCACCGTGCCTGAAGATGGTATATTGTTTATACCCAACATCTTTTCGCCCAGTGATTTTGACCCCAACAACCAATCGTTCAGGGTATTTGGCGAAAAGGTCTCTACCGATGCCTTTCAGTTCAGGGTATTTGATAAATGGGGGCAGGTGGTGTACGAAACAGAGTCGTTTGTAGAAGCCAATACCGTTGGCTGGACG
The DNA here is from genome assembly GCA_964643525.1 of uncultured Roseivirgaceae bacterium. Taxonomy (GTDB): domain Bacteria; phylum Bacteroidota; class Bacteroidia; order Cytophagales; family Cyclobacteriaceae; genus CAZXTW01. Next base: position 5,012 of record CAZXTW010000303.1, on the reverse strand, counting down.
GGTGACGTGAACGGCAATGGCCAGATGGCCCCGGTAGGGGTGTATACCTACACAGTAGTAGGCAGCTTTAACAACGGAAACCCCATTAATGAAGTGGGTACAGTGACTTTAATTAGATAATCTGACGTCTATGCGCAAACTATACGATACAAGCCGAATCAGATTGAACGCCCTAAGGCCATTGTTGTTTATGGCGCTGCTGGTAACCATTGCTTTGCCCGGGTACGTTGCTGCGCAGGATGCTCAGTTTTCGCAATACTATGCGGCCCCCTTATTTATAAACCCTGCCATGGCGGGCGTATCAAACAATATTGTATTGGGCTTAAATTACCGCAGGCAAAACATAAGCCTGGACTTTCCGTACGAGATTGGCCAGTTTAGCGTAACGGTGCCTGTAAACCGCAGTGGCTCTGAGCAAGAGCAGATAGGTGGCTTTGGGCTATCGGCCTTTAGCGAGCGGGCAGGCCCCGAAGGGCAGTTTACTACCACAGGCTTTTATGCATCAGGCGCCCTTAATTTTGGCCTTAACTTTGACAAAAGCTCTATACTGGTGGCAGGCCTGCAGGTAGGCTTTATTCAAAAAAGCATAGACTTTAACAACCTGCGCTGGGGCTCGCAGTATAACCGGTTTATTGGCTTTGACAATACCCTGGCGCCGGGTGCAGCTACTTTTACTGACCAAACCAGTTACCCTGTGTTTAATGCGGGCATTTTGTATTACTTTAACCCCAAGCGATCATATACCCTGTTTGGTGGCAGTGGCTTTTCGGGCATATCAGTCAGCAACATTAACAGCCCCAATGAAAGCCTGGTAGATGATGAACGGGTAGAAAGCCCCCTGCCCATGCTTATTAAGTACCATGGCGGTATGGAGTTTTACCTGGCCCGCAAACTGCGGTGGGCCCCGCAAATACTGGCTTTGTACCAAAGCAACAAGTTTCAGTTTAATGCAGGCACCTACCTGTCATACAATTTAAACAACCCAAGGGCACGCAACACCACCCCTTTAGAGGTAATATTCGGTACCTGGTACCGCTTTCAAGACTCGTTTATTTTTTCTGGCGGATTCAATACCAACCGCTTTACAGTTGGTTTCAGTTATGACTTAAACATATCAACCCTAAGGTATGAATCAAGAGGCACCGGGGGCACCTTTGAGTTAAGCCTTTCTTTACAAATACCTACAGGCAAAGGGTTGCGTACCTTCCAGACCCCTTTGATGTAAGTTTTTGGTGTTTTTTTGATGGGTAAATACAGCTGCTACTAGCGGCTAGCCTGCTTTTGTTAGATTATTTGATTACAGAATAGCGCTTACTGTTGAGGCTTATAGAGGGCAATGATCAACAACCTGGTTTATGCGGTGTAATGTTTTTAAATACAGCATGCTCTTTTCTGCTATTTAAATTGAAAATACCTAACTTGCTCTTTGGCAAGCTATATTTTATTGATCAGGTTGTTGATGGATTCAACAATATTGCAGCAAGCATTGTAAAACAAAAGGTGGACTAATCGTGAAGCATTTTTATGCCTTCAGGTTTCAAACAAGGTAGTACCATGCGATTGAGGACTATATCTATATTTATTTCGTGCACAACCCTATTGGCCCTATTCCTGGCAGTGCCCTTGCAGGCCCAAAAGCGTGACCCAAAAAACATTAATAGGGCTGCCGATAATTATTTTAATACCAAACAGTATTACAAAGCAACCACCTATTACCAGGAGTCAATTAAGATTGAGCCTGATAATTTGCACGCCAACTACTATCTGGCCCTTTGCTACCAAAACCTGTTTGACTTTACTGCGGCCGAAGTATATTTCGAAAAGGTAAAAAACCTTGACCTCAACAAGTACCCCTTATCACTCTATTACTTTGCTTTAATGCAAAAGCTCAATGGCGATTATGACAACGCCATTTTAAACTTTGGGGCTTTCATTTCTTTTTATGATAAGCAGGAAACAGACGGGGTGGGCATATCAAAATATGAGAACTATCGTGAGCAGGCTAAAATTGAAAAAGAAGGCTGCCTGATTGCCTTAAACCAGTTGTCGCAACCCTTTAAGCAGCACAACTTTACTGTTGAGCAGGCCCCGTTAAGCTCTGAGTATAACGATTACGCCCCGGCAGTATTCAACAATGACAGCTCTATTGTATTAACCTCTGGGCGCGGCGGCAAAGGCCGCCGGGCGTTGAATAATACTTTTGGTGAAGCGTTTACTGACCATTTCAGGTATAACAAACGGGTGAAGACTGGGAGGTGGCCCGCCAGCGAGATAATTTTGAAATTATCAATACCAAGTGGGGCGATGGGGTAGGGGCCTTTAACAGTGCTGAAGATGCCTTTTATTACACCAACTGCCATGCTGACTTAGAGAACTGCCAGCTATACGTAACACGGCTGGTAAATGGCAAGTGGACGGAGCCAACCGCCCTGAACCGCAACATTAATATTACCAAGTACAATTCAAAGCACCCCGCATTGACCCCCAGTGGTGATACGCTATTTTTTGTGAGCGACCGGCCTGGTGGCATGGGGGGGAACGATTTGTGGATGAGCATTACCTCTGGTGGTGACAACTGGGGCCCTGCAGTAAACCTGGGGGCACAAATTAACACCCCCTTTAATGATATTTCGCCCTTTTACAGCGCAGAAGACCGCACCTTGTTTTTTGCTTCTGATGGCCACCGCGGCTATGGCGGTTTAGATATTTACATGGCCAGAGGCAATTCATTGAGCAACCCTGAAATATATAACCTGGGCTACCCCTTTAACTCTAACCAAGACGATGGCTTTTACTTTATGGGTAAAGAAAAGGGGTATTTGGCCTCTAACCGTGAAGGTGGGCTGGGTAAGTTTGACATTTACTCGTTTGATATTGTTACCCGTAAAAAGATCATTGCTGAGATTAATAATGACGAGCAGATTGCCGGCCGCAATTCAGTACATACTGACGACCTGCAGTTTGACAGTGGCGATGAGGTAGGCATGGAACGCATTATGGCCATTATGCTGGCATCAAAGCTGAACAATGTTGATGCCATGTTTACTGATGCCGAGATAACTTACTACGAAAACCTGAGTGACGACGACAAGCAGCGTCTGGAACGTATTGTGAATTCGCGCGTGCGCAGCCTGAGCCAGACCGACCTGATAGCCATGCGCGATGAAGATGAGTTTTATTACCAGAGCTTATCATCTGAAGTAAGGGTACAGGCCAACTCAATTGTAGGTACTTTTATTGAAGAGAGTGGCTTGTCTGGGCAGGTAATTCTTGACCGCGACGAAGCCGATTTTTATAATAACCTGACCTTAGAAGAGAAGCAGAAGTTTGACAGGGTAGTGGCCTACCGTATGAAGGGCTCAAAGCAAAACAATGCCTTTGGTGCCAGTGATGAAGACCTGGGCTACTACAATAAGTTAAAAACTACTGAGCAGGCCCGCATTGACCGCCTGGCTGCTGCCTGGCTGGCCAATAAAAGCAATTTTGATGATGCCAGCCTGCGCCCTGACGACAGGAGTTTTTACGAATCATTGACTATTGATAAGAAAGAACGCATAAACAATAGTATTACCTACCGTATTAAAGAGTTGTATGCCGATGACTTTTTTGAGGTAACGGATAAAGACAGGACGTATTACGAAAACCTTTCAGTGCCCGACCGCGAAAGTGTAAACCGCATTGCCGGTGCATTTTTGAAGGCCAGGTTAGACAATCTGTCGTCGTTTTTAAGTGATTCAGACCTGGAGTATTACAACAGCCTGAACTCACAGCAAAAGCGCGTGGTAGATCGTATTATTAGCCGCAAGCTGCGCAACCTGAGTGACGCCGACCGGTTTTACTACGAGGCATTGCCTACCGATGAGAAGAACCGGCTTGACCGGTTGGCCAATGCTTACCAGCAGTCACAAGACCTGACCCAACTGCCCAACACGCTTGAAGGGACCGACCGAGATTACTACAACAACCTGCAGGCCGAAGAAAAGAACCGGGTAGACAGAATAGTGGTGGCCCGCGCTAAAATGTTGGATAACCCGGTAGAGAACTTTTATAGAGACATTAACTCGGGCATTGTGGGGCTTGACGAGCTGAACAGGCGTAACCAGCAAAACCTGCTGAATGTATTTTCAAAAGGCCTTGAGCCTGGCACCCGGCAGTTTTACGAGGGCCTTACGCCTAAAGAAAAAGCCAGTGCCAATGGCCTGCTATCGTCAATGTACAAAAAGCTGTCAAACGCAGCCCTAATATGGTACAATAACCTGGCTATTGATAAAAAGCGCAACATTGCAGGCCTTACCGGGGGCTTTTTGGCTACAGGTGGGGCGCTATCAAGCGCGCCACTGACTGGTCAAGAAAGGGCCTATTACCAGGGGCTGAGCGATGCCGATAAGTATAATGTGCAGGAGCTGCTCAAATCATCGACCAATAACCTGACCGGCGAAGAGTTTAACTTTTACAAAGGGCTTACCCCCGAGAAGAAAAAGCTATTGGGGCAGCTTTCAAAAGCCTACTTACTGACTACCATTGATGTAAGCATAGAGCCGGGCACCAGCCGCGAAGTGGCCTTTTACCGCAGCCAACCGGCCAGCAGCAAAAGCCTGATAGACAAGATTATTGCCGGCCTGATGACGCGGCTTACAGGTGAGCAGGGCCGCTTTTTAAGCGGGCTAAGCAACTTAAACAAGGTACGCATTGCCAGCATTACAGGCGTGGCCACTGTAGATGATGGCCAGGTAGTGCCCGATAACCTTGGCCCTGAAAACAGGCGTTTTTATGCCCCGTTAAACGCACAGCAAAAAACCATGGTTAATGGCATAGTAGCTTCAAACTTTGTGTTTGACCAACCTGTGCAGCAGTTTTACGATGGGCTTGACAAAGACAGCCGCATTAAGCTTGGGCAGTTAATATATAAAAGCCTGCTTACCTGGTTTGCCCTGAAAGCGGCCGGGGTGCCTGAAATACAGCTGGCCTACTACAGCAAACTGGGCGTTGAAGACAAAGAGCGTGTAAAGCGC
>CAZXTW010000302.1:0-7199 GCA_964643525.1 uncultured Roseivirgaceae bacterium | reverse complement strand
GGTCGGCAGTGGGGGTAACCGCCAGGGCTACGGGGGCTGTTACGGCCGGGTAGGTAGCCGAAAGCGGGGCGGTTTCCTGGTAAACGGCCTGCCCGGCCCCATCAATATAGTAGGCCTTCAGGTAGTAGCTGGCCGTGGTGCCAGGGGTAAACAGGCTGTCAGTATACGTAGTATCATCCACCAGTACATCAAGCAGGGTGCCGTTGCGGTACACATTCACCAGCAGCTGGGCACCCACCCCTGCATTGGCCCATTGCAGCACCAGCTGGTTGCTGCCGGGGCTTATGCCAAAGCCGGTAATCAGGTCTGTGGCAGCGGGTTGGCTGGCATAGCTGGTATCATAATATACCAACTGCCTGGCCAGGGCCGGGGTTTGGTAGCTCAGGGTAAAGCCGGCCTGGGCAGGCGGCAAAAAGTTAAAGGTGGCCTGGGCCCCATAGGTTAACGCACTCAGGTTAATCTCACCAAACAGGCCCGTTGGGTTTAAACCGCTCAGCGTATCAGGCAGCTGGTCGGTAGCCCTGAGCAGGGTCAGGGTTTTGTTGGGCACCATATAGTGGCCATTGCTGGTAATGAGGCGGCCCGCGTAAGCCCCGTTGGGTGCCTGCTGGGCCGTTACCTGCTGGGCAATAATGGGCTGGCCGTTTTTAATGGCGGTTATGGTGTAGGTATAGGCGGTGCCGTACAGCACCTGCGGGTCAGTATAGCTGCCTGTGGCGGTGGCCGTACGCTCTACCTCTGTGTCATTGCGGTGTATGGTTACTGTATCAAACCCGGCGGCAGCCAGGGTGCTGGCCGCCCACCCCACCTGAATGGCCCCGGCCAGTGGCGTGGCCGTAACGCCCAGGTTAAACGTAGCCTGTTGGGCCGTGGCCGCGCGGGGGCGGTCGTGGTAATCCATCTGCCCATAATAGGGCACTGCCGTGTAGCGGTAGGTTTGCCCACCCAGCAGCGTTTGGGGGTGATCAGGGGCATACACATCAGTATATGCCAGAGGCGTGCGCAGCGTGCCGCCGTTTACCAGATTCATCGAGGCATCGGCCTGTACGGCATAGGCCCCGTTGGCACTGCTGGCCAGGGCCACCGTGCTGCCGTTAAAGTGGTGCAGCCCCTCGGGGCCAAAGTACAACAGGGGGCCATCAGGCACCTTGCCACTCAAAATGGTGGCCAGGCGGCGGTCAACGGCCTGGCTACCATAAGCTATATAACCCAGTTTGCCCTGGTAGGCCAAAGCCCCACTGGCATTGGCAGCGCCAATATAGTCAATGGCAAGGGCCAGCGGCTGGTTGGCTACCGTGGCCTTCAATACCCCGTTCAGGTAAATGTCAGTAGCCTGTGTGGCACTGTTGTAGGCCATCAATACCTGGTGCCATAGGCCGGCGGCCACATCATCTACCACCTGTGTAAACTGGTCATTGCCCAGCAGCAGCTGGCCGTTTTCATCAATATACAGGCGCAACTCAGCACCGGCCCCCAGGTTGCTGCCGGTAAAAATAGTTTGCTGGCCCGGGCTGCCTTCAGGGTTAAAGTAGGCCGCCGCATACCAGCTGGTGGCGGCATTGTACCCGTAGGGCCGGTTCAGGGCAATGGCATTATTGGCCAGCTGGGCCGTGTGGGTTAACCTGGCTGCTGGCAGGGTGGCCAGCAACACTGAGTCATTCGTTAGGGTATTGCTGCGGTACAGTTTGTAGTGGCTGGCCATTTGGCTTCCGGGAGCCAGGGTAATGTGCACGCTATCAAAATTATTGGTGCCGTCGGCCAGTGTCAGGGCATGGGCAGCGGGGTCAGTCAGGGTAACTGTGGCTGTATTGCTTGACAGCTTAATGCCCGAGCCTACTTCATAAATACCTATGTGGTAGCTTTTAGTCTGTGTATTTGAATTTACCGGCTGGGGTAGCCAGTGGTGGTAGGCCATCACCACATCAGCATCAACAAAGTTGCTGCTTTCGGCCCAACGCACCGCGTGGTTGGTGGTATTGGTACTGGCAATGCTCAGGGTATTGCCGTTAATGCCATCGGCAGGCTGGGTGTTGTTAATGTCATCAAACACCCATTGGGCTTCAAGGCCGGCTACGGGGGTGTTAAACACATCTTCAAAGTCTTCAGCTACCTGGTTGGGTGTGCGGGCCACCGACCACAGGCGCAGCAGGCCCAGGTAACCGTTCAGGTAGCTTACTTCGCCTGACAGCCCGGGCTGCCCACCTACCCACAGGTTGGCCAGGGCAGAGCCTTGCGCTGTCTCGGCCATTACCTGCTGGCCATCAACAAAGCCGCGCAGGGTGGTGCCATCATAGGTAAAGGCCACAAAGCCCCAGCGGTTGGTTTGCAGCAGGCCGCTACTGGCCGAGGTAAACGTGGCACCGTCCATTTGTACTGCAAGGCTGCCGTTGGGGTTCATGGTTACCAGCATTTGGCTGTTGCCAAACAGCGCCTGGCTGGTGCTCAGGTCAGTAGGGCGCACCCAGGTTTCAAACGTCCAGGCGGTGGCATTGCCTCCGGCGGCAGTCAGGTATACCCCCTCAGTGGCATTGCCGCTCAGTTGCAGGGCGTAGCGCCACAGCAGGGCATCCTCAGCAATATCAGTCAGGGCCAGCTCATCGCCATATACCTGCTGGCCGGTGGCCTGGTCAGTAATTTCAACATAGGCCGCCTGCTGCTCCAGGTCCATAATCAGGTGGTTGTCAAACGCCCAGTTAAAGGTAACCACCGCCTCATTGTCGCTCCAGGCCTCAAAGTAAAAGCCGTCGGTACTGCCAGTTACAGCAGCAGGGGCACTTACAAACAGGTTGTTGCCCGTAAAGCGGTAGGCCATAATGGTATAATCATAAGCCTGGTCAATGGCCACGGCCAGGTCAGTATATTCAGATACAAAGGTTTGGTTCACCACGGCGTGGGGGGCATCAAAGTGGCCATCCCTGAATATCAGGTAGCCATCGGCGGTGGGGTCGGCATTCCAGTTCAGCACTATTTTGCGTAAAAAGGTGCGGTTACTGGCTTGCAGGCCGGTAACAGGCTGGCCCTGCCGGTACAGGCCCGAGCGCAGCACGGTGCCCTGCAAAGCATAGTGCCACCCTTTAAGAATAACCGGCCCGCGCGAAAACACAAAAAGTGAATCATGGCCGGCATAGTCACTCAAAAAGAAGTCTACTGCCTCGCCAGGCAGTACCTTGTCAGGGGCAGGGGCCACAGTTACCGGGGGCACAGCCCCAGCCTCGGTGGCAGCATCAAACTGCACCAGTATGTGAAAGTCATTGCTTATTTGTATGGGCTGCAAGCCGCTTTGCCCGTAAGCAACAGCCATGCAGCACCAGGCCAGCAGCAAACTGCTGATGAATTTATATAAAACGCTCATATGAATTATGAATTATGAGTTATGAGGGATGGTTTGAATGATGAGTTATGTTTAGAATGATGAGTTAGGAATTATGAGTTAGGAGTTATGAATGATGATAATAGGAGTAGCGCATTGTTCTTACTTCTACCTTCTAATCTCAAACTTCTGTTTTCTTACTTCAATCTTCCAATCTCTACCTTCTAATCTCAAACTTCTGTTTTCTAACTTCTTCCTTCCTACTTCTAACTTCTAACAGCTTATTTCTGGCTTCCGGCTTCCAGTTGCGCTACCTTGGTTTTGAGCTGCTGGTTTTCTTCTTTGAGGTCAATGACATATAGGGTCAGCTCCTCGATTTTCTGTAGCAGGGTTTTTTGCATCTCGGCTACTGATATGCCCTCTTCAGCCACCTGGGCAGCGCTGGGTACGCCAGGCAGGTGGTGGTTGGCTTCAATAAACTGCTTTACGGCTTCTATGGGTTGCAGGCTGTACTCAGGGGCAAACACAAAATCGGCCCAGCCGCTGGGGCGCACCTCTACATCAGTGGCTTCTACCTCTACCACCCTCATGTTGCCTGCCACATGCAGCTTTTGCTCAGGGCTATCAGTGCCAATGCCAATATTGCCATTATTGAGCAGCCATAGGTTTTCAGTATTGCCTACCCCCAGGGCCATGGTATTGGCACTTTGGTTCATTAAAAAGGCCTGCCCATTGTCATGTATGCCCACGGCCAGTTTGTGGTTATTGGCCGCTTCAAAGTATTGTTGGGCGATGTTGCCATCAGAAGCAGTATAAACCTGGCCATTGTCAAAAGTACCCTGCCCGGTAGCTGTTAAAGTGCCAAATGCACCTAAGCCGCCTACCTGCAAATCATTGGCGAAGCTTACGTTGCCATGGATAGAAGCACCACCGCTGTTTACGGTCAAAGTATTATTTGCCGTTAGGCCACTGGTAAAGGTAGTGGTGCCATTAAATGTGGTTTCAGCAAATGCAGCCGCACCGTTAACGGTAAGGCCATTGTCAAAGGTAGCATTATCACTTACTATAAGGTCAGCACCAATAGTAAGTGAACCAGCCAGCCAGCCGTTGCCACTGGTGTTGACCGTAAACTTATTGGCATCATTCCCTACAGCAATCCTGAAGGTGCTTTTATCGCTATTTAAACCGGCAAACCAATCATCTGTGCCTCCCTCATACCAAATACCTGTACCCGCGCTATGATCGGCCAATGCCATGCGCCCGTTTACCCACAGGCGTTTTTCATCATTGCTGGCATCAAAGCTGGCAGCTTCTACTAAAAAACCAGGAAAGGCATTGGCTGCCAGGACGGTGCCAATGTGCAGTTTAAAGGCATTGTCATTATAAATGGCCCAGTCTTTATCGATACCCCCTGCATTCAATAATAATTCTGAACCAATATTGGTATTGTCGTCATTAATGCGGTAAATGTCAAACTTGGTACCATCTAACCCCTGCGCATACCCATGCCGGGCCAGGGTCAGGGTTACAAGCATCAGGGCTGCGCAAAGCAGTAGTTTGTTGGTTGTGTTTTGATTTGTAGTGATTGTTTGCATGGTTTTGGTGTGTTATGTATTTCTTGTTTATTGAATTATGCTGTTACATCCAGGTACTTTGGCCTGGCATTACAGGCTACGAATGTAGGGGGTTATACGGGGCTATTGTAAAAAATGGGGTTGGCTATTGGTTGGCTGTTGGGGTTGGCTATTGGGTGGCCGGCAGTAAAACACAAACTGCTACTCAAGCCATTAAAGGTCAAATAAACCCAAAACAATACCATAAACACGCTAAGCCACTGCCAGTAAACCGGTGGTCAATCATCAATGCCCAATGCCTTGGCGCAGGCCATTAACTGGCCAGACTACACCCGTAGACTTACTTGATCTGCACGTAAATTTACGTGATTATATACGGGTTATTTATGATTGGTATTGGTAGTGACTATTATGGGTGCTCCTTACTAAAACAACACCCTGATGGAAGTACTACACTACACTGCCCCCAACCAAATAGTACCCTACCCTGTTGCTGTGCAGCGGCTGGCAGCAGCCATGGGCCAGGTCAAGGCTGAGTTGAAACAGAAAGAGCGCCAGCTGGCCCTGCAGGCAGTACATGCCCATGAGCAAAACCAGCAGCTACAGGCCCTGCGGCAGCAGGTGCGTGCCCTGGCACAGGCCACTAAAGGAAAAACAGCCCGGCAGCTGGCTGCTATTGAAAAACAACTGGCCAATGCCCTGCCGCCAGCCAATAGCTGGGATACGTTCGCCCTACAGTTTGAGCAGGTGCACCCCCAATTTTTCGCCAGGCTAAAGGCCAGGTACCCTGCCCTGACCCCTAACGACCTGCGCATGGCGGCTTACCTGAAAATGGGCATGGATAATAAAGAGATAGCCCGCCTGTGTGGCATTGCCTTGTGCACCGTCAAAAGCAATATTAACCGCCTTAAAAAACGCATGGCCCTGCCCGCCCATGTAGCCATTCGTGAGGTGGTGCTGAACCTGTAAACGTAAAATACTATGAGTTGTGGCGCAAGGTTGCTATCTTGTGCTAAGCAATTACCTCTATGTTTACCACTGCCAGTCTTACACCTAAAAAAGCAACCCCACAATCATTCTCCAGCACTACTGTCAATGAGGTAAACCGGCAGCAGGCTGCATTTACTGATCATTCCCCACAGTTTGCGCAGCAGCAGGCCATCCAGCAAATGGCCAATGCCCATGCCGCCCGTCAACCCAACCCCATACCACAAACCACTGCTGAGGTGGTGCAGCAACAGCCCGACAACAGCCAGGCCCCCATACAACGTATGGTAGGGCCCAACCTGGTTAGTGGTGACCCGGTACTGATAGTGACAACAGGTAAACTGGGCATGGTCAAATCGGTTGATCGTGATATGGGCGCCTATTTGGTTCAGGTAAACCCTATGGACCCAAACAGCAACATACCTTTCTTTTTTAGCCAGCTCGACTATGTGCCTCACCATAATTATCAGAGTAGAGACCTATCATTTGATATGAGCACAACCGACACGGTGGCCGCGCCTCGGAGAAGGCTATCGGTAGATAAACTGCTCAAAAGAAGTCGAAATGAAAGGCGAAGAACTGACTATAGACCCACTTTCAGGGGCACTCGCATTGAGCGGCAAATTGAACGTACTCAAGAGTACCGTTACAAGAAGAAGGAAAAAGAACTTAACAAAAGGCGAAAAAAAGTAAAAATCACCCTGAGCAGCGGTGTGCAGCAGCAACATGATGTTCAAATGCCATTACAGACACCCCAAGTTAGTGCGCCAATTATGGATATGCCCACTATGGACACCCAAATGCTTGCGCCTACCCAGCAACAGTTTGGTGCTCCAATAATGGATACCCCTTCTTTGGACACCCAAATGCTTGCGCCTACCCAGCAACAATTTGGTGCACCAATAATAGATACCCCCACCCTGGGCTCAGGTTTGTCGTTGCCTACCAGCCAGCAAACCAACCCTCCCCTATTATCACTGCCATCGTTTGATTACGAATTTGATGCTCCTGTGGTAGATACCCCTTTTGTTTCAACAACGGCTAATGACTTTATTGAAGACGATGGCTTTTCTAATACCATTCACCAGCCGCAATATTCAGCCCAAGATTTGCTGGACTTTTTTACAATAGCTCCAATGCCTACGCCTGATATACAGCTAGACCAGCTGAATAAACAAAAAGGAGACCAGGCAAAAAAAGATATTGTTGGTATTGTCAACAATATGGATGATACAGTTGAAGTTGAAAGCCAGTTTTTGCCCCTGGCGCAACAATATGGCATGACTTCCATCGGCTACCTTGACCTTGGCACCCCTCAAGCCCGTATT
>CAZXTW010000301.1:0-7223 GCA_964643525.1 uncultured Roseivirgaceae bacterium | reverse complement strand
GCTGTCATTAGCGCTGCCACTGCGGCTGGTTATGGCGATTTTACCAACCAGCTGGCCAATAACCCATATGGCTACCACCTGCCGGTTACGCTGTTTCAGGCCTTAATGCAGGGGCAGCAGGCCGAGCAAAGCATTATTGACGCCATGATGCGCATTTACGAGCAGGCAGAACGCTTTGACGTAGTAGTACTGATCAGGGGCGGTGGTTCACAAACTGATTTAGATTGCTTTGACAGTTACGAGCTGGCAGCCCACCTGGCGCAGTTTCCGCTGCCGGTTATTACCGGCATTGGCCATGAACGAGACCAGACCGTGGCCGATGAGGTAGCGCATACAGCCATGAAAACCCCTACTGCCGTGGCCGAATTTCTCATTAGCGGCCTGCTGGCCTATGAGGGGCAGCTTGAGGGCAGCTTCAGGCAGTTGCAGCAAACGGTCAGTGCCCTGCTGGGCCAAGAGCAACTGGCCATTACCAAAAGTGCACATGCCCTTGACCTGGCTGTGAAGCAGGCCCTGCAGGGGCACAGCCAACAGCTGGTGCAGCAGCAACACCGGCTGGCCACCCATTGCCAGCATGCCCTGCAACAACACCATTATAACGTACATAACCTGCAAACCGCCCTGGGGCAGGCCACCAAAATAGCTCTGCAACGGGCCAGCCAACAAACCCAAAGCCTTGAAAAGCAATTGCAATGGCTAAACCCGGCCAACGCACTGGCCAGGGGCTATACCTTTACGCAGGTAAATAGCAAGCCCGTTACAGGTGCTGAGCAGGTACCAGTAGGGGCCACCCTGCTAACCATTACAAACAATAGCCGCATTGAAAGTACTGTAACCACCGTAAAACCAACAGATAATGAGTGACCAAAGCGACCAGGTATTTGAATACAAGGCTGCTATGGAAGAGATTGAAGCCATAGTGCACACCATAGAGCATGAGCAGCCCGATATTGACCAGATTACAACCCTTGTAAAACGGGCCAGTACCTTATTGCAACAGTGCAAACAAAAGCTTAGAAATACTGAAGAAGAGCTGGGGCAGGCCCTGAGCCAGCTTGACGACACATGATGCAATACCACTTTGCACATGCAGGCACTTTGGTTAGTTTTGTGTGTTGGTACCGATTTACTTTATGTACAAGGCCAATGCTTCATTTACCATCGGCTTCTAACCGTTTTCTATGACCACCCAGGAGGCAAAGCGACAGATTGACGAACTGTCTGAACAACTGCATTATTACAATGAGCAGTATTACCTGCACGACAACTCTGTTGTGACTGATTATGAGTTTGACCAGATGCTAACCAGGCTGCAGGCCCTTGAAAATGAGTTTCCAGAACATAAATCGCCCCACTCACCCACCCAACGGGTAGGGGGGGGTATTACCAAAAACTTTCAAACCGTGCAGCATAAGGTGCCCATGCTGTCGTTGGGCAATACCTACTCGCAAGAAGAGCTGCGCGATTTTGACGGCCGCGTAAGCCGTGGCCTGGACGATGCCACCTATGAATACTTCTGTGAGTTAAAGTTTGATGGGGTGGCCATTAGCCTCACGTATGAAAACGGTGTACTAGCCCGCGCCGTTACCAGAGGCGATGGCACCAAAGGCGATGACATTACTACCAATGCCAAAACCATACGCAGCATACCGTTAAAGCTAAAAGGGCAGGTGCCACCTGTGTTTGAGGTGCGCGGTGAGGTATTTATGCCCAATGAAGTATTTATAGCGCTGAACAAAGAGCGTGAAGATGTGGGCGAAGCCCTGCTGGCCAACCCTAGAAACACCGCCTCTGGCACCCTGAAAATGCAGGACTCTGCCGTGGTGGCTGCCCGTAAGCTTGACTGTTACCTGTATTCATTACGTATTGAAGGCCAGCAGCTGGCCACCCATGCTGAGGCCATTGAGCGGCTTGAGCAATGGGGGTTTAACGTATCAAAAACATATGCACGCTGCGCCACGATTGATGCCGTACTTGAATACATTAACGCATGGGAGCAAAAGCGCCTAACCCTGCCGGTAGATACTGACGGTATTGTGATCAAGGTAAACGACCTGCAACAACAGGAAATACTGGGCTTTACAGCCAAAAGCCCGCGTTGGGCCATTGCTTATAAGTATAAAGCAGAAGATGCACTAACCCGCCTAAACACCATAACCTACCAGGTGGGGCGCACTGGGGCCGTTACCCCTGTGGCCAACCTTGAACCCGTGCTGCTGGCAGGTACTACTGTAAAGCGGGCCTCATTACATAATGCCAATGAAATTGAACGCCTTGACCTGCATGAGGGCGATATGGTATTTGTTGAGAAAGGCGGCGAGATTATACCTAAAGTTACCGGTGTAGACACCAGCCGGCGCAAGCTAAACGCCACCAAAGTGCAATACATTACGTACTGCCCAGAATGCCAAACGCCATTGATAAGAAAAGAAGGCGAGGCACAACATTACTGCCCCAATGTAAAAGGGTGCCCCCCACAAATTAAGGGGCGTGTTGAGCACTTTATACAGCGCAATGCCATGGATATTGACAGCCTGGGCGAGCGCACCATTGACCAACTGTATAGCAACCAGTTGGTAACACGCCCGGCCGATTTATACCAGCTTACCTATGAGCAGGTGTTTGAGCTGGAAGGCTTCAAAGACCTTTCAACCAAAAACCTGCTGCAGGGCATTGAAGCAAGCAAGGCCATTCCGTTTGAGCGGGTATTGTTTGCCATGGGCATTCGCTTTGTGGGCCGCACAGTGGCCGAGAAGCTGGCCGCACACTTTAAAACCATAGATGCCATGCAGCAGGCCAGCTTTGATGAGCTGATAGCCGTACCTGAGATAGGTGAAAGGATTGCCGAAAGCGTAATTGACTTTTTTAAAGAGGCTGAAAATATTGACCATGTCAATGCCCTGAAGGCGGCTGGCCTGGTGTTTGAATCAACAGTAGCAGCAGTAGAGCCAGCCAGTAACACCTTTGAAGGAAAAACCTTTGTAGTATCAGGTGTTTTTGAGCAGTTTAGCCGCGACGAGCTGAAGGCCGTCATTACCCAGCACGGGGGTAAGGTGGTGTCGTCAGTATCAGGCAAACTAAACTTTTTGGTGGCAGGAGATAAAATGGGGCCATCAAAGCTTGAAAAAGCGCAAAAGAACAAGGTAACTATCATTTCTGAAGCCGAGTTTCTGGAAATGATTCAACAGGGAGAAGCATGAAGCAGAAGTTATTTTTTCTGGCCTGGCAAACCAATAAACTGTTAAAAAAGCAGCGTTTATTAAAACGTAAGAATGTACCCTTTAACAAATCAAAGCAAATAGGGGTGTTGTATAGTGCTGCTGGCAATGACAAGCAGCGCGAAGTAGGCAGGTTTGTGGCCTCATTGTCAAAAGAAGGCAAGCAGGTAAAGGTGCTGCGCTACAAAGCCAAAGACATTGTTGATGCGCAAGAGCCACAAAATACAGATAGCTTTGGCATTGAACACCTATCCTTCTGGGGTAAAATGAAAAACGAGGGGGTGGCCGCCTTCATTCAGGCCCCGTTTGACTTTCTGTTTTGCCTTGACGAAGAGCTGCCCCACCAGCTTACCCGGCATGTGCTGGTGCAAAGCCAGGCCAAATGCAGGGTAGGGGGCTATTATGGTGACGAAGCCAGCCAGTTTTTTGAGTTAATGATTAGCCCCGGCAAGGCCGGCTTAAAATCACTGACCCACGATATGCTTCATTACGCGAAATTGATATAGAAACAACATATGATGAATGAATTAAAGGGTACAGGTGTGGCACTGGTAACGCCGTTTAAGCCCGACCTAACCATTGATTTTAACGCCCTTGAAAAAGTATTGAGTCATTTGGGTAATCAAGGGGTTGACTACTTTGTAGTAAACGGCACCACTGGCGAGTCGGCCACAACAACCACAGAAGAAAAACAGCAGTTGTTAGAGTTTGTGCTGGCCCATAACCCCAAAAACCTGCCAGTAGTTTTTGGTATTGGCGGCAACAACACACAGCAAATACTAGATACAATTAAAGCGACTGATTTAAGCCAGGTAGCCGCGGTATTATCAGTAAGCCCTTACTACAATAAACCTACCCAGGAGGGGCTTTTCAGGCATTATAGCGTGATTGCAGATGCCAGCCCCAAGCCCATAATCATGTATAACGTACCTGGGCGCACAGCTTCAAACATAACTGCCAGTACTACCCTGAGGCTGGCCACCCACCCCAACATAGCTGCCATAAAAGAGGCTACCCATGACATGGGCCAGGTGATGGCCATTGTCAAAGACAAACCCAGCGACTTTTTGCTTATTAGTGGTGATGATATGCATACCCTGGCCATGATAGCTTTAGGGGGCAATGGTGTAATATCAGTCATGGCCAATGCCCTGCCGGGGCCTTTTAGTGCTTTGGTACAGCATGCATTAAACCAGGAACTGCCCCAGGCACGCAGCATACTATGGCAACTCATGCAGCTTAACCCACTGTTATACGTAGAGTCAAACCCGGTGGGCGTAAAACAGGCAATGAAAGCAGCAGGCCTGTGCGAACCTTACGTGCGCATGCCATTGCTAAAGGCCAGTGATGATTTAGCCTATGCCATTAAGCTGGTAATGAAAGAAAATAACTGGATAGCGTAACGCTGCTTTAGGGCAGGTGGGCCGAAGAATCATCCGGTTGCCTTGATACAACAAGCCTGATAGTACGGCGTTGATCATTGGCACCCGGATGATTGCTTTAGCTGCTGGTACAACCAAAGGGGTTTTAAGTCAAAAGCAGGTTTTAGGGAAAAGCCTAGTGGTAATTGAGTAAAGAACAAAAAAAAGCGGACAATTATCACTAATCCATCCGCATAATTAAACTCCTATAATGTTATTCTTCGGCGTTGTTCTTGATGTCTTGAATCTCTACTCTAATTTGTTGGGCCAGGTTTTTTAAATCCTGCATGCCCTTTCTCACACGCGTACCTGCTGCTTGGTTACCTTTGTCGTAAAATTTTACGAAATCGGATTCCAACGACATAACTAAATCTCTGATTTCATCAAATCTGCTCATTATAAAACACTTTTAAGGTTGTTGATAATTTATTATCTATTCAATTGGCAATATATATTAAAATGACTCAAAACCAATGAAACATCATTAATTTTAGGCCTCTTGGGTAACCGCTTGCCACTCGGGGGTCAATTCCCGATATACTCCACTTACCAATTTGTCTTTAATGGCCTCAAATGCTGCGATGGTTTCGTCAACATCAGCCAACGAGTGCGAAGCCGTCGGTATAATCCTCAACATGATCACACCCTTTGGTACAACGGGGTAAATAATCATTGAACAGAAGATGTTAAAATTGTTGCGCAAGTCTTTAATCAGGTTGGCCGCTTCAGGTATACCTCCGTTCAAAAATACTGGGGTTACCGGGCTTTGCGTAGTACCTATATTAAAGCCTTTGTCTTTCAGGCCCTGCTGTATGGCGTTTACAATTGTCCAAAGCTTGGCTTTGTGCTCAGGCTCATCACGCAGCATTTGCAGGCGCTTCATGCCGCCAATAACAAATGGCATAGGCAATGACTTGGCAAATATTTGCGAGCGGGTATTGTAGCGTAAAAAGTCAATAATATCATGATCGCCGGCAATAAACGCACCAATGCTGGCCATAGACTTGGCAAAGGTAGAGAAGTATAGGTCAATCTTATCCTGTACACCCTGCTCTTCACCAGCACCAGCACCAGTTGCCCCCATGGTACCAAAACCGTGGGCATCGTCAACCAAAAGCCTGAAGTCATACTTGTCTTTCAGTGCGGCAATGTCTTTCAGGTTACCCATATTACCAGACATACCAAACACACCTTCAGTAATAACCAGTATACCGCCACCCGTTTCTTTGGTTATTTTGGTAGCGCGCACAAGCTGCTTCTGCAGGTTTTCAATATCGTTGTGCGGAAACACAAACCTTTTACCAATGTGCATACGCAAGCCATCAATAATACAGGCATGGCTCTCTGCATCATATACTATCACGTCTTTTCTATCTACCAAAGCGTCAATAACAGACATAATGCCCTGGTAGCCGTAGTTTAACAGCATGGCTGACTTTTTGCTTACAAAGCTGGCCAGTTGTTGCTCAAACTCTTCGTGGTATACCGTATTTCCTGTCATCATCCTGGCACCCATTGGGTAGGCCAAGCCCCATTCTGCGGCTGCTTCTGCGTCTGTTTTACGCACTTCAGGGTGGTTGCCTAACCCTAAATAGTTATTCAGACTCCAAGTAAGCACTGTTTTACCTCTAAAGGTCATTCGTGGTGCAATCTCACCCTCTAATTTAGGAAACATGTAAAATCCTCTGTCAATGTCAGAATGCTTGCCCAGAGGACCCGGATCCTTCAGTAATTTCTCAAATAAATCCACGTTATACCAGTTTTAAATTATTACAAAGGGGTGTGAAAACCCTTTGTGTAGATAAAAAACGTACAAATCTACGACAATATGCTATACCGTCAAAAAAGTGATCGTATTAAAACTTCAAGACACGTTTAGAAAAAAAGGGCAGAAATCGTTAGCATTGCACAGTTTCAAAAGCTTGTCAATCATATGTACCTGCTATGAAAAGAAAGATTGGTAAAATTCTTGTGGCCAACCGGGGCGAAATTGCCCTGCGCGTAATGCGTACCGCCAAAGAAATGGGCATTGCTACAGTGGCCGTGTATAGTGAGGCCGACCGCAACGCACTGCATGTGCGCTTTGCAGATGAGGCCGTGTGTATTGGCCCGGCCGCCTCTTCAGCTTCTTACCTGCGCGGCGATAAAATTATTGAGGTATGCCAGGCATTACATGTTGATGCCATACACCCTGGTTATGGCTTTTTAAGTGAAAATGCTGCATTTGCCCAGCAGGTAGCAGAGGCAGGTATTATATTTATAGGCCCTTCAGCCTCGGCAATAGAAACCATGGGCAGCAAGCTGGCCGCCAAGGCTGCCGTGGCCGAGTTTGGCATACCTCTGGTACCCGGCACTGACCATGCCATTACTGATATTGCTGAAGTACGCCGTGTGGCCACAGAAATTGGTTTTCCGGTGCTCATCAAGGCAAGCGCCGGCGGTGGCGGTAAGGGCATGCGCGTAGTATTTGCTGAAGATGAGCTGGAAGAGCAGTTTCACAGAGCCATTAGTGAGGCTACCTCGGCCTTTGGTGATGGTTCAGTATTTATAGAAAAGTTTATTACAAACCCCAAGCATATTGAAG
>CAZXTW010000300.1:0-7235 GCA_964643525.1 uncultured Roseivirgaceae bacterium | reverse complement strand
ACTTTTGCACGGTGCCCCTGATCAGTATCATACATTTGTTCCAGCAACTGGGTTACGCTGGCATTGTCAGGCAGGGTACCAGATACTGAATTTGACTGGGCATGCAATTGATACATCATAAATAAAAACCATGTTATACATCCAAAGAATAATCGCATAGCTTTATTATCAGGACTTTTACAATACAATAATAAGGTGCATACAATTCACTAAGCAAAAGCGAGGCCTGCTAGCAAATGTTTGCCTTAAACAAGAAACAATTTTATATATTATAACGAATATTATCAAGGCCTTAAGACACTTTTTCAAGATAACACATGGCATTATACAATTCAATCAATACATATAACTGCAATACGCGCACTAAACCATATATTTATAGTTTATTAGAGCAATTCAAATAACTTCATAATTGGCAAGACATGTACAGACGCCTGTGTGAAAAGTTTAATCTAAAGGAGGTAAAAAATAAAAAAAGGCTGACGCAGCGTTGTGACGCAAGCCATCTATATGCCTGCTAGACAATGTTATAAAAAACAGACTACCAGTTGCACTTAGTTATAACTTTAACAGGTTGCCCTACTGTATTGGTAGCATAAGCAAAATTTATAATATTATTGTCAGTAATGACTTTTGCCAGAACGCTCATACTTGTATTTAAGCACCAGATTGGTTGGATAGGTTACCTGTGTATGGCATGTGTAGTAACCTTTTACCTGGTTGCCTGCAAGCCCCATACACCATTGCAGCCCAGGCACCATTACACCATTACCGGGCAAGGGCAACCAACCATTGTGATTGAAGCTGCTACCGGACAGGACTCAAAAAGCTGGCGGGTTATTCAAGATAGCCTAAATCAATACACCCGAGTGGTGACCTACGACAGGCTGGGCCTTGGCCAGTCTGACAGTGCCACCACCCCACGCGACCTGGCTAATTTAACAGCCGATTTGTACAGGTTTTTAGAAGCTGAGCAAATTACCCCGCCATTTCTGTTTGTTGGCCATGGACTGGGGGGGCAAATTGTGCAGTATTATACACACCAATACCCTGACCAGGTGGTTGGCCTGCTTTTGGTAGACCCCATTCATGAAGACCACCCTCTACCACAAGATAGCTCCTACACTAGCAGTAGATTGTATTTGAACGGCACCACTGCCGTGGCTTTTGAAGAGTTCAAAGCCTATGATGCCAATAATGAACTGATGCGGCACAGCAGCCTGCCACAAAACCTGCAAATACACGTAATTGTATCACTTAATTTTAGCGGAGAGGGCACCTTTGACAGAATGCTGCAAAAGCGAGAGCCTTTTTTAAAGTGGCAAAGCCGTATGCCTAACGTAACTATAAGCACCACCAATGTCTGTGGCAGGTATTTACACACCACAGACCCTCAGCTGGTTTTATCGGCCTTAAAAACTTTGCTAAAACGCACTGAGGCCCCTAAAGTACAATAAACAAAAGCGGCCCATGGTAGTCATGGGCCACTTCTGCTCTGATGGGCAGTGGGCTTTAACCCAGTTTATGCATTGATATGCCGTTATGAGACCTTTAAAGACAATAAATCAGGCAGTTTTATCGGTTTAGGTATAGCAATGCTATGGTGAAACCGAAAAGCTTTTTCATTTCACTGATTTGAAGCTATTTCAGGTCAGAACAGGCGCAGGAACGCATGTGTCAGGTTTAACCAATTACATCAATTTCATCTACCCAAACAAGGTGCAGTACTCCATCAATTTCCATCAATTCCCAACGACCACCGCCAGTAAGGGTGCTTTGTGCTTCACGGCTCATGGCGTTTTTAGTGCTGAAGTTCTTTAATGACTTTTCCATTTTCGTAGTGTTAAATGTTAAGAATAATACCTTTTTTTATATGATGCTACTAAGGTAAGCAGCAGCAATAAAGGATTATAGCTTTCTGAACACACGAAAGCCGAAGTGAAAAATGACTCGCATGAACTGGCTTATTCATCAGATGAAGTTGAAACAAAAGCTAAAGTTGTACCCCAAAAACCATACTTTACACAATTCACAAAATAACCATACATACAACAGGGTAAAGCTAAGTTGATGGCTGCTGCCAATTTATTCATACAATAGCTTTACTGAGTATTGCTGTCCATTTGGCAACGTAATAGCAATGTGGTACATGCCGGGCTGTAGCACAGGCAAAGCAACCTGTGTAACATTGTCTGGCAGGCTGCCTGTTTGTAACAACTGCCCAGTAGGCGCGTAAAGCACATACTGCCCTCTACCCTGGGGCAATTCAATGTTTAGTACCGGGGTATTATTGAGCAAAGTGGGGAATACTGACACGCCAGCCAAAGCAGCGTCGTTAAGGCCAGTAACAGCCTCAATGGATACTGTACGATTAAAAATACACCCGTTGGCATCAGTAACTAACAAGTCAAAAGTACCTGCTGCCAGATTGGTAGCAGTTGCGGTAGTTTGCTGTGCAGGATCATACCATTGGTAGGTATAAGGGGCCACCCCACCGTTGGGTATTGCAACGGCACTGCCATTGGCCTGCCCACCATCTGCCGCCTGGGTTTGTACGGCAACGTTCAGGGGCACAGGCTGCTTTACCTTTACCTGTGCTTCAGCAAAGCACTCGTTGGCATCTACCACAAAAGCCATATAAGTATTGGCCTTTAAGCCGTTAATACTGGTGCCTGTCTGCTCGGTGCTCCATTCTATATAGTACGGCGCAGTGCCCTCAGTTACAACCGCATGAATAGCCCCATCTGCACCACTATGGCAAGCTACATCAGCAGCCTGTAGCTCAATGCTGGGCAGGGCTAATTCAGTTAAGGTAACGTTTATTGTACCTTCGTAATCAACCCCATGGCCTGTAACCCTTACGGTATACTGGCCTGCTTCAGTTACTAAAATAGAAGGTGTAGTTTGGCCAGTACTCCAACTATACGTAAGCTTATGACTAAACAGGCCTGCATGCAACAGCAATGGCTGCCCCTGGCACACGGCCATGCTGCCTTTTACCTGTATTTGTGGCTGGTAGGCTGCGGTACTACCCTCTTTTACATTTAGTACCTGCCCGGCAGCCACTTGGTGCACTACGTCACGGTGGCCACTAACCCAATTCACAACCACACAGTCGGCCACCGCATGGCCGCCCATGCCTATGGGCTCTTGTCCAGTGTTTTGGCCCATAAAGCCTATACCGCAGTGGGTAGACCGAATATACTTTTTACCCCCCATATGTACTTCAATGGTACTGCCTGTACCATCGCGGTTGGTCAGGTCGCCCTCAAGGGCCACCTTAAGCCAGTTGCCAGCACCACCACTGTTTTGCCAAACATTGGTAGGGGCGTGCCGGTTGGCCACTACAATATCAGGGTAACCATCATTATTTAAATCACCAATGGCATTGGCGTAACTTTCTAAAGTATCAGCTTCAAAGCCTATAGTCGGGGGCGTAGTAAACGCTACACCGTCTGCATTTTCATAAAAAGCACTGCTGGGGCTTTCAGTACCAACCAAAGATCCGCTCACATAAATATCAAGGTCAAGGTCAAGGTCGTAATCTAAAAAATTGGTACTCCAGCCAATACCATAAAAGCCTACCCCTACCTGGTCGGCCACTTCAGTAAACGTTTCGTCACCATTATTCAAAATCAGCTTATTGCCAGGGGGCATATTCGTTACGTAAATATCAAGGTAGCCGTTCTGGTCACAATCGCCAATGCCAATGCCCATACCGGCTACCTCTGGCAGGTGAGCCCCTGAGCGAATACTGATGTCGGTATAGGTACCGTTGCCGTTATTGCGCAGCATGGTGTTCAGGGGCGAGAGGTCTTGCACCACAAACAAATCCTGCCAGCCATCATTATTAATATCAACAAAAGAAGCACAAAAGGGCAGCTTGGCAGAGTCAGCCACGTGGGCCTGTGTAGTGACTTCATTAAAAGTACCCTGCCCGGTGTTGCGGTACAGGCGGTTGGTTGCCTGGTCAATGCTATTATCTACCCGGCGGTCAGTCACATATAAATCAAGCCAGCCATCGCGGTCATAGTCGCCCCAGGCAGCACCAAGGGTGGGTAGTTCTTCTTCACTAAGCCCTGCCTGGTCGGTAATATCAGTAAACTGAAACGTACCGTCGTTTTGGTACAACCGGTTGCGGGCATTCCAGTAGGTTACATACAGGTCTTTATCACCATCGTTGTCAAAATCTACCCACATAATATGCTTCGAATCGGCTGTGCTGGTAATAAAGGCAGGGTCTACCCTTTCAAAGCTGCCGCCAATGTTGCGGTAAAAATGTATTTGTTGGCCGTTATCGGTTGCCAGAGTCAGGTCGTCCCAACCGTCCTGATCAAAATCATAAAAGCTAACCCCACCACCATTTACATTGGCGCCATAACTATGGTCAATACCCAGCCTTTGGGCCTGGTCGGTATAAGTAATTTGACCTAAGCCTGTTGCTGGCAACAAACCAATGATTATGACGGCCACCCAGCAGCAAAGGCGCCCCCAAACGTACATGTTTTTCATACTGGTAGTTGTTCGGTTTGGACAAAACAATATGGGTAATGGTGCAGCTGGTTGTGTCAGGCAAAAGCCCCTATAAAAAAGCAAACAGCCATTAATGGTCAACTCATCAGCCTGCCTGCTTTGAATAAATATTTGGCATAAACCAGCAGGTAAGATACAAAAAATAACCCTTTACACAATGTATTGACCATTGACGTGATTAAGCTACTAATAGCCAATAATTCACTCAGTTAATCAAACAAACAAAAGCCACCCCACAAGCGCAGGGTGGCTTTAAACAAGCTAACATATGCAGTTAGAAAAAATGCTTTACTATTGGCCAGCGGTTAAGTCGCTACGGTACACACGCACATAGTCAACCTCAAGGCGTTGAGGCCAAATATCGGCATCTACCCCGTGCCTACCGCCCCAATTACCCCCTACAGCCAGGTTCATCACCAGGTGAAAGGGCTTATCAAAAGGCCAGCCGTTGTAGTCGTCGTCGTTTTTCTCAATGGTATGGTAAACCACAC
Organism: uncultured Roseivirgaceae bacterium; assembly: GCA_964643525.1. Classification (GTDB taxonomy): domain Bacteria; phylum Bacteroidota; class Bacteroidia; order Cytophagales; family Cyclobacteriaceae; genus CAZXTW01. The sequence goes on along the minus strand of CAZXTW010000300.1, from coordinate 2,211 downwards.
CGTTAACTGACCACTCCAACTTTTTGGGCGTCCAGTACAAGCCATAGTTGTAAAAGTGTTTATGGGCATCATACACTTTTACAGAGGCTGTTTTTTCAGTACCAATCATATGGTTATAAGCATTGGTATGTATTGTACCTACAATTACATTCTGGTCATAGCCCACATGCTCCATAATGTCTATTTCACCATCTTTAGGCCATTCAAAGCCGCCATTCATGGTTGGCAGCATCCAAATAGCAGGCCAGGTGCCCTTGCCATAAGGCAGGCGGGCACGCACTTCAATGTAACCATATTGCCAATCGCCTTTTGATTTGGTAACCAGCCGTGCAGAAGTATACTTGCCCGGCTTACCCTTTTGGGGGTGGGCTTCAATAATCAACTTGCCGTCTTGCTGCCTTACGTTACTTTTCTTGTTGGTATACGTTTGCAGTTCATTATTACCCCAGCCACACAGGTTGGGGCAGCCGTCACCTAAATCAAAGCTCCATTTCTCGGTATCGGGTTTGCCGTCGGTATCAAACTCATCGTTCCAGACCAGCTGCCCATGCTGGGCCAGGGCACACTGAGCCAGCATTAGCAGCATAATGCCAATGCCTAATCGGTAAGTGTTCATAGCTATTAGTATTATAACAAGGTAAAAGTGGTTTCCTGCACCTGGTCAGAGCTGGTACCAATAAACAGTTTAAACTCTCCAGGCTCTGTACCCCAACTCATGTCTTTTCGGTAAAAGGCCAGGTCTTCAGGCGTAAGGGTAAAGGTAATTTCTCTGGTCTCGCCATTTTTAATCAATACCTTCTGAAAACCCTTCAACTCTTTTACCGGGCGGGTTACGCTACCTACCAGGTCACGCGTGTACAGCTGCACCACCTCTTCGCCATCGTAGGGGCCCTGGTTGGTAACACGCACGGTAGCTGTCAGGCTTTGGCCTTCGGCCAGCGTGGTACTGCTCAGGTTAATATCAGAATAAGCAAACGTGCTGTAGCTTAAACCATGCCCAAATGAGTATAAGGGCGAGTTTTCTACATCACGGTACTTAGAGCGATACACCCTTTCACTTAAAGGCTCAGAGTAATCACCGGTATACATCCGGCCGGTTTGTTTGTAGGCATAGTAAATAGGTACCTGCCCCCCATGCCTTGGAAAACAAGCTGGCAACTTGCCTGCAGGGTTGTAATCGCCAAAAAGCACGTCAGCACCTGAGTTGCCAGACTCTGACCCCAGCGCCCATACAGCCATAATGGCCGGTACATTCTCATCAAGCCAGCTCAGGTCAAGCGGGCGGCCACTCATAACCATGGCTACAACGGGCGTACCAGTTTCGGCTATGGCTTTTACCAGGTCAAGCTGTATGCCTGGCAGGCCAATATCAGCTCTTGAGCCAGCTTCGCCATTCATCACGGCACTTTCGCCTACTACCAACACAGCTACATCGGCCCAGCGTGCGTCACGCACTGCATTTTTAATCAATGAGGGGTCGTTGTCATATAAGTTGCAACCCTGGCTGTAACGCACTTTGGTTCCAGCACTCACCTTACTTTTAATCCCTTCTAAAAAGGTAACGGGGTGTTGCGCCTCGCCAAAAAACGACCATGTACCGTTCATATCAGACTTATTATCAGCCAGAGGGCCAATAACTGCCAGCTTGCGAATGTCTTTTTTAAGTGGCAGTGTATTGTCTTCATTTTTCAACAATACAATTGACTTACGGCCTGCATCACGGGCTTTTTCCAGGTGCTCGGCCGAGCGTATTTCGTTGGCTTCGCGCACCGTATCACAATAGCGGTAGGGGTCATCAAACAGCCCTAAAATGTACTTTAAGCGCAACACATTGCGCACGGCCTCATCAACATAGGCAATATCAACCTTACCATCAGCCACCAGCTTAGGCAAATCTTTCAGGTAGGCTTCGCCCATCATATCCATATCTACCCCAGCAATAATTGACTGCTCAGCGGCTTCAGCACTGTTGGCAGCACTACCGTGTGCTTCCATTTCTGTTATAGATTGCCAGTCAGACACCACCATACCGGTAAAGCCCCACTCGCCACGTAATATATCACGCAGTAAAAAATTACTGCCTGATACAGGCTCGCCATTTAATTCATTGAATGAAGTCATAATGGTGGCCGAACCTGCATCAATACCTGCTTTGTAAGGCTTCAGGTATACTTCACGCAACAGGCGCTCAGACATATCTACCGTATTGTA
>CAZXTW010000299.1:0-7238 GCA_964643525.1 uncultured Roseivirgaceae bacterium | reverse complement strand
CAGCCGTTGGGCCCCTTTCTGGCCAAGAATTTTGCTTCGTCTATTTCGCCGTGGGTGGTAACGCTCGATGCGCTGGAGCCCTTCAGGGTGGCTGGCCCCAAACAAGAGCCTGAGGTGCTGCCTTACCTGGCGTTTGAAGGCGATAAGAATATTGATATTAACCTGGAGGTGGGCATTGCCCCGCAGGGCGGTATTGAGCAGGTGGTGTGCCGCAGCAATTACAAGCATATGTACTGGAACCCCAACCAGCAGGTGGCCCACCACACGGTAAGTGGTTGCAACCTGGGTATTTGTGATATGTACGCCTCGGGCACTATTAGTGGCCCTACACCAGATAGCTACGGCTCAATGCTTGAGCTGGCCTGGAAAGGTACTAAGCCCCTTACCCTGGCCGATGGCAGCCAGCGTGTGTTTATACACGACCATGATACGGTGAGCATGCGCGGTTATGCCGAAAAAGATGGCGTGCGCGTGGGTTTTGGCGCAGTAAGTACTGAAGTTTTACCTGCTAAGTGAGCCGCCCATGATTACGGTAGACCCTAAAACGGTAAGTACAGGCCAGTTTCATGGCCATATGCTGGGGGCGGTAGCCCCCCGGCCCATTGCTTTTGCCAGCACCATTGATGCTGAAGGCCATGTGAACCTGAGCCCCTACAGCTTTTTTAATGCGTTTAGCAGCAACCCGCCCATACTGGTGTTTTCGCCCTCGCGGCGGGTGCGTGACAATACCACCAAGCACAGCCTGGAGAATGTACACGAGGTAAAAGAGGTGGTGATTAATATTGTGAATTACCCTATGGTAGAGCAAATGTCACTGGCCAGCACTGAGTATGCCAAAGGGGTTGATGAGTTTGTGAAGGCAGGCCTGACGGCAGTGCCCAGCGAGCGGGTAAAGCCGCCCCGTGTAGGCGAGAGCCCGGCAGCGTTTGAGTGCGTTGTACGCGAGGTGCTGCCCATGGGGCAGGAAGGTGGCGCAGGTAATTTGGTGATTTGTGAGGTGGTACTGGCCCATTACCAGGAAGGTATTATGGGCACCGATGGCCGCATTGACCCTTTTAAGCTGGATGCGGTGGCCCGCCTGGGCGGCAACTGGTATTGCCGTGCCAATGGCGAAAGCCTGTTTGAGGTGGCCAAGCCGTTGAGTACGTTGGGTATGGGGGTTGACCAGCTGCCAGCGCATATACGCAACAGCACGGTGCTTACGGGTAATAACCTGGGCCGCTTAGGGAATACCGAGCAGTTGCCCACCCCTGAAGCTATTGAAGAGCACCGGCACGGGGCATTTGTACAGGCCATGATGCGGGGCCATGAGGGAGACAGGTTGAAGCGGCAACTGCATTTGCTGGCCAAGCAACAGATTGCTGAGGACAGGCCTGATTTGGCATGGTTGACTTTGATGCTGCCTGAGGCTTTTTAGAAGTTAGCGTTTGGAAGTAAGAATTTTGAAAATAGAATTTGTTATAAGAGACGCATGCCATGCGTCTCTTTTGCTTTAATAAAAGGCTTTGTAGTCTATTTTGATGTTGAGGGTGGTGGTTTGGCCGGCGGTTACGGTTACAGGGTTAATGTGGCCCTGCCCATCAAAGCGGTTGGCCCAAAGCCCATCAGCCTCTTCAATAAATACTGAGTATTTGCCGGGGGGCAGCTTTATGGCAAAGTTGCCTGCTTCATCACTGGTGGTTTTGGCTACCAGTTTGGTGCTAACGTTGGCATAAAAGCCGTTGGCCTGCCGGGCATCACCATCTTCGGCAGGCTGGTAAAAGTGCAGAGTGCGTACTACAGGTTTGGCGCTGGTTTTGCCATTATCTGACCCAACAGAAGGCATTTGGTTGCCCTCAAGCCAGGTAACAGTGCCCGTTACCCCTTGCGTTACTGTGCTGTGGTTTTGTGTGGCACCGCAGGCCGCCAGCAGGGTGGCCAGTGCCAAAGTAAGTAGGTAGGGTAGTGCTTTCATATGTTGTGGCAAAGTTAGGTTCACATTAATATCGTTCAGTACTGTTATAAAAGCAATAACCCGGCCAAAACCGGGTTATTGCTTTTTTTACTTGTTATGGGCAAAAGGCCTGTCATTGCCTGTCAATATTAATGTTTGGCGTGCCACGGGTATAAATATTGCTTCGGTCAAACTGTATGCCGCTAATTTCATCTCGGGCATGTACCCTGGCGGTCGAGCGGTCGTCGGTTTCAACATACACCTTAGGCACATCAAGGTCGTAGGTGTTTAGCTCGGTGCGGTCGTCCAGGTTGGCCTTCAGTTCAAGGGCTGTGCCGCTAAAGTTGGCCCCGGCGCGGTCGCGCAGGTTGGTTGATACTATACCGCTGCTGTTTACCTTAATCTCGGCAAAGGCCCGGTCGGCCAGCTCAATGCGCAGGTCTTTCACAGCAAAGCTGTCAATATACGTGCGGCTATTGTTTTCCAGCTCAAGGTACTCTAAGGTAGGCATCACAATCTTAACATATACGTCAATGGTGTTTTTCCCACCAATTACAAGGTTCACCGCCTGGTCGCTCACCTCTAACTGGCCGTTGCGGCTGGTTACTTTTACATCTCTGAGGCGTTTTGGGTTGCCGCCCATCAATACCTGTATACTATCACCCTGCTCAATATTTACCTTAAAATCACCGTCAATCAAAACCTCTTTAAAGTCATTTACGGTAAAGGCTTCAGTGTAGTCAGTGTTGCCGGTTCTGGTACTTCTGTTACCCCGGCTGCTGGCACCGGTGCATGTCAGGCACCGCAGGCCACCCTGGTCAAAAATCCAGGTATTGCCAACTATATCACGGCCCCGGTAGCCGTAGTTGTACAAGGTGTTGGTAAGCAGCCAGCGCATGTTATAATCCATTTTAAATGGCCGGTTGCGCGGTATGTTCAGGGTCATATCAATGGTTTGTGCACGGAAGGGGGCGTTGCCTACAAACCTGAGGTTTGAATCAAACGTTAGTGACGAGTCTTTCTGCACTACGTTGTATTCTACGGTTTTGGTATTGGCTTCTGCCTCTCTGATGCTGCGGCCGCGTGCCTGGTATTCACTTACCAGCTCAAAGTAGGTGCTGTCGTGGGCGCGCAGGCGCAGGCTTACGGCATCATAAGTATTATACCCGGTATCATTTATTTTAAGGTATACGGTGCTGTCGTTAAAGGTATAGGTATCAACCTGCTCAATAATGGCGTCGCGTCTAAAATCATTGACCGTACTGGGTATGGTAAAGCTTATTATAATCAGGCTAATGAGCCATACCGAGAATATTGCCCAGCTGGTAGAGGTATTGAGTACGCGGCGGCGCAGTATCACCACCAGGCCGGCCAGGGTTACTGCCAATGCAGGAATAAAGGCGGTAAAGAACAGGGCAAAGCCTGTGATTGGCGTAACCAGGTTAATGAAAGGTTCAAAGAACACATCTTCGCCCACGTACAAATAGTCTTCGGCATTAAGCAGGCCAATGATTACGCCTATGAACACCAATGCTGAAAACATAAAGCTACCACCAACAATAACCATCATGGCCCCAATGAATATGCGGATGGCATCTACAAAGAACTTAAACAATGGCCCCAGTATTTTACCCAGGCCAGTAAAAATGGCTGCCACCAGGCGGAAGGGAAACAGCAGGATTTTAACCAGCAGGCTCTCTTCTTTGGCGTCTTGCTCGTTTAGTGATTCTTTTACGCTGTTTTCAATGTTAGTGAGGGTAACAGGCTGGCCCTGCATTTCCATCTTTTCAGTAATGGTTTGCGCCTCTGGGGTAATAATCCACAATACAATGTATATGATCAGGCTAAGGCCACCCAGAAACAGGCCTGCAAAGAAAATTAGGCGCACCACAGTAAGGTCAGTATTAAAGTAGGCAGCCAGGCCGCTACAAACACCACCCAGCACATTCTTGTCTGGGTTTCTGAACAGCTTTTTCACCTTCTTGTCTTCCTGCAAGTCATCTCGCTGGGGCACAATAATCCACATGATGATGTAGGCTACAAGTACTGCGGCAGAAAGTGGCCCCAGTATAAAGCCAAACAGGGTGAGTACCAGCAGCAGCCTGATCCAGAGCGGGTCAATCTTAAAATAATGGGCCAGGCCTGAAGCCACCCCGGCAATGAGTTTGCGCTTGGTATCGCGGTACAGCTTTTTGGGTTCGTCATCCTTATCGGTATCCGCGTCATCGTCGTCAGTTGGTACATCTGGTGGGGCCTGGCCACTATCGGCGGTACTTTCGGTACCGGTAGCCTGGTCTTCTTTCGCCTCTTCTTTGGCGCCTGTGTTGATATTGATGTCTAAATCAGTCAGGGTTTCCTGCTCTTCAATAGCTTCAAAATCGGCAATGGTACCCATGGTGGCAATCAGGCCGTCTACATCTTCAGAGGTAACAACCTGCTGGCCTTCATTGAGGCGGGCTAAAAATACCTCTGCAATGCGCCCTTCAATATCAGCAATGATCTCGGCGCTGTCTTCAAAAGATGAAAAATAGCGGTTAATCGACTCAAGGTAGGCCTTTAGCCGGTCGTATCCATCTTCTTCAATATGAAAGATAATGCCGCTTATGTTGATACTAATGTTCTTTTTCACGATTATGGGGTGATTAGTGATTGGAGATGATTTTGTTGGTAGATTCGTTCAGCTGGTTCCAAGTGCTGTTCAGGCTCAAAAGAAAATCATTGCCTTTGCCAGTTAGTGTGTAATACTTTCTTGGAGGGCCAGAGCTCGACTCTACCCACTTGTAATCGACCAGCCCTGCCTTTCGCAAGCGCGTCAACAGGGGGTACAGGGTACCTTCTACAACCATAATTTTTGCTGAAGTTAGTTCTTCCAGCATGTCCGATGCATATACTTCACCTCTGGAGATGATATGCAATATGCAAAATTCAAGGATGCCTTTCCTCATTTGTATTTGGGTATTCTCCAGGTTCATAAATTTTGAGTTTGCGGCACAGAATGCCTGCTGTCTTTCTTGACCTTGTACTATGATACGAAAAAGTACCTTGCAAGGCCAAGTACTAAGCAAGAAATATTACTTTGTAATCTATTTTCTTTATATATCACAACCATTCTATCTTATTGTGCAATTAAAAATGGGTAGGGTGCCCCTGGGTTGGGGTTGTATAGTAAGGTAGGGGCTTGGGCTATTGGTGCCCCTATAAGTTGTAGTTTATGCCACCAATCATGTAAATTTAAAGAGGGTAGCAGGGCTGGTGTTTGCTGTGTATGGTATATACTTGTAGTAGTGGTAGTTTCATGTGTGTATAGGCATAATTTGGTAATATGATTTTAGTTGTACAACGTTTGGGCTGTTTACTGGTGTTGCTGGCTATTGGGGCAGTAGCTTACGGGCAGGACAGAACCCCCAAGTTTAGCAATGAGTTTTTGGCCATTGGGGCTGGTGGCCGTGGGCTGGGCATGGGCAATGCCCAGGTGGCCAATGTGCGTGATGTCACTTCAGGCTACTGGAACCCCGCCGGCCTTACAGGTGTAAAAGCTAAATACAGCATTGCAGGCATGCACGCCGAGTATTTTGCAGGTATTGCCCAGTTTGATTACCTGGCTTTTGCCACGCCCATTGATTCGGTTAGTGCCTTTGGTGTTTCGGCGGTGCGCTTTGGGGTTGATGATATACCTGATACCCGCTTTTTGTATGATGCCAACGGGGCCATTAATTATGACAATATACGCCTGTTTAATGCGGCTGACTATGCCTTTTTTTTCTCGTATGCCAGAAAGTTGCGCGCCATACCAGGCTTAAGCGTGGGGGGCAGCCTGAAGGTAATACACCGCGTGGCGGGCAGCTTTGCCACCAGTTGGGGTGTAGGCCTTGATGTGGGGGCCCAGTACCAGGCAGGTGCCTGGCAGCTGGGGGTAACGCTGCGTGATGTCACTACTACTTATAATGCCTGGAGCCACAGCAGTGAGCTGCTGGCCGATGTGTTTGCCCAAACAGGCAATACAATACCTGAAAGTAATACTGAAATTACCTTGCCACGGGCCATTATTGGGGCCGCCCGCACGTTTGATTTAACCAATGAGCTACAGCTGACGGCCGCCCTTGACCTGGATGTGACTTTTGACGGGCAGCGGAATACACTGATTGATGGCGACCCGATTTCGGTTGACCCACATGCGGGTGTTGAGGCAGGCTACAAACAAACTGTGTTTGTGCGGGCTGGTATTAGCAATATACAGGAGGTAACTGAGTTGGGCGGGGGCACTTCTACCCAGGCTTCGCCTTCGTTTGGGGTGGGCCTGCGCCTGCAAAATGTGCAGATTGATTATGCCCTGACAGATATTGGCGACCAGTCTGAATCGTTGCTCTCGCATATTTTTTCAGTACAGATTGATCTTAACGGAAAGAATTAGCCATGTGCCAGAACATGTGTAGATTATTTAATTTGCTGCAACACGTAAAGCCAATAGTGATGTACCTGCTGCTGGTTGGTTTGGTGGCAGTAGCCTTGCCTGCTTATGGGCAATATGCCAATAGCTGGCTGGTGCCTGGGCAAACGTATTATAAGGTGCCTACGGCTGAAGATGGGGTATACCGCATTACTTATAATGACCTGATTGCTGCGGGCGTGCCTGTAAGCTCAGTACCGGCCTCACGTTACCAGTTGTGGCACCGGGGGCAGGAGGTGGCTATTTTGGTAGAGAGCCAGGCGGCTACGCCTTTTGTGCCGGGCGATTTTTTAGAGTTTTACGGCCAGCGCAATGACGGCACCCTTGATGCTGCCCTGTATTTAAATGCAGATGCACAGCCCCACCAGGGCTATAATTTGTTTAATGATACTCCTGCCTATTTTTTAACGTGGAGCCTGAGTGGCCAGAGTGGCCGGCGCATGGAGCGGGTAGATATTTTTAATTCTGGCGGGCAGGCTGTGGCCCCCCTGCACCGGCAACGGCTGGTGCAGCAGTTTACTGAAACGTATAATATTGGCCGTGCGCAAGACTCAGGTAACGATACCTTCTTTTCTGCCTATGATGTGGGCGAGGGGTACACGGGCTTTTTCTTTACCAATAACCAAAACCGTGATTTAACGTATAGCGTTACTTCGCTGGCTGCCGGTGGTGCTGACTTACAGCTTGATTATGTACTAACGGGGGGTAATAATAATGACCATGCGGTGCAGGTATTTGCCGGGCCAGATGCGGCCAGCCTTTTTGAACTGGGCACGGTAACGTTTAGCGGCCGCGACCATATTGCCGGTAACCTGGCATTGGGTGCTGCCCAGCCCGCGGCCGATGGTACGCTGGTGG
>CAZXTW010000298.1:0-7254 GCA_964643525.1 uncultured Roseivirgaceae bacterium | reverse complement strand
AAACCCTGCGCGACGTGCGCAAGCACGATGCCCTCTCTCTATTTGAAATCAACCAGGCCATTGGTGGCAAGCCTGATGATGGCAACCCCATCTTTGACCTGCTGTTCAACTACGTAAACTTCCACGTATTCAAAGAGCTGAAGCAGGAAGATGCTGCTGAGGCAGAAGCAGAAGAAAATACGCCAGAGTTTAGCAACTACCTGCGTGGCCATACCCTGTTTGACATTAGCATGCACGTGAATGAGTTTGGCCTGCAGGCTAAGTACGATTATGTAACCTCTTTTATTGACGACAGCGCCTTCCGTGAATTCCTGTACTACTACGAAACCATCTTTAACCAGATGGCCAGCGGCGTGCAGGGTACCATTAATGAGCAGCAGCTAAAGGCCGGTTATGCCGCCTCACTGAATGAGGGCCTGCTTACTGAAGCCCAGCATCAGCAAATTGTGCATGACTTTAACGCCACTGAGCAGGACTTTCCGGCCAATGAAACGCTGGTTACCCTGTTTGAAGATCAGGTTAAGCGCAACCCCGGCAATATTGCCCTGCGCAATGGCGATTTCCGCATGACGTACAGCGAGTTTTACGCGCAGGTAAAAACCATAGCCACCTACCTGCAAAATGAACTGGGCATAAAACCTGGCGACCTGGTAGGGGTGATGCTTGACAGAGAAGAGTACCTGATGCAGGCCATCTACGCGGTGCAAATGGCAGGGGCGGCTTACGTACCGATTGACCCCAACTTTCCGGCAGAGCGTACCAACACCATTATTGACGATTCAGGCCTGAAGGTACTCATTACCCGCAAGCGCTACCTGGGGCCTGACATGCAGCCTGCCGATGGTGAGGCATTGAGCTACCACCTGTTTGACTTTGATGCGCAGGTAGAAGAAGTGCTTGCCGGTAACTATGGCGAGTTGCAACACCAGGCCCAGCCTACTGATGCTGCCTATGTAATTTACACCTCGGGCACCACAGGCAAACCCAAAGGCGTAATGATAGAGCACCGCGCGGCTGTAAACAGAATAGGGTGGATGCAGGAGCGTTACCCTGTGGGCCAGCACGACGTGCTGTTGCAGAAAACGCCCATCATATTTGATGTATCAGTCTGGGAGCTATTCTGGTGGTCAATGACGGGTGCCTCATTGTGCCTGCTGCGCCCTGAGGGTGAAAAAGACCCCAAAGCCCTGATTGATGCCATTCAAACCAACGAAGTAACCACCATACACTTTGTGCCGTCTATGCTGTCGGCCTTCCTTTCTGGTATGGATGATGGTTTTGACTACAGCCGCCTGTCCACCCTGAAGCAGGTATTCTGTAGCGGCGAGGCCCTGAAGCCTGCCCATGTAACCAGCTTTGGTAATACCCTGCATGCCAAAAACAACACGCGCCTCATTAACCTGTATGGCCCAACCGAAGCAGCCATTGATGTGACTTACTATGAGTGCACCTTTGAGCAGGAGCTGCCCGTGGTGCCCATAGGCAAGCCCATTAACAACATCAGGCTGTATATACTGAACAAGCATGGCCAAATGGTGCCAATTGGTGTGCCCGGCGAGCTGCACATTGCCGGTGTAGGCCTGGCCAGGGGGTATGTCAATAATGCTGAGCTAACGGCCCAGAAATTTATTGAAGGGGCCGCAGGCATTGACCAGCGCCTGTACAAAACCGGCGACCTGGTGCGCTGGATGCCCGACGGCAATATTGAGTTTATGGGCCGCATTGACCACCAGGTTAAAATCAGGGGCTACCGCATTGAGCTGGGCGATATTGAAACCAAGCTGCTTACGCATGAGGCCGTACAAGAATGCACGGCCCTGCCCAAAGACAGGAAAAACGGCAAATACCTGGTGGCCTATTACAAGGCCGAGCAAAAGCTTGACAATGGCGAGCTGCGCAACTACCTGGCCGAGAAGCTGCCAGAATACATGGTGCCAGCCCACTTTGTGCATGTAGATGAAATGCCGCTTACGCCCAATGGCAAGGTAGACCGCAAAAAGCTCATGCGCATACCAGATGTTGAAATTGAGCGCTTTGAAGAGTTCCAGGCACCTACCAATGACATTGAAAAGCAGATTGCCGCCATGTGGTGCGATGTGCTGGTGCTTGAGCAGGTAAGCATAAATGACAACTTTTTTGACATTGGCGGCCACTCACTAACCGTGGTAACCCTCACCAATGAAATATTCAAAACCTTTAATGTAGAGTTCTCATTGCAGGAATTCTTCATGAAACCCACCGTAAAAATGATGGCAGAGCATATCGAGGCCCATATGTGGCTTAATAAAGAAGATGACTCTGACATGATTGACAAAACGGAAGTACTGATATAAATGGAAAGTTTAATCTATAAGCTTAAACAGCACAATATTGATATTGATGTTGTTGATAACCAGATAAAGCTAAAAATACCTGATGGCTTTAATGCCACCAGTATTATTGGAGAAATCAGAGCCAATAAAGAAGCTTTAATTGCGTTCATCAGCGGCAAAAAACAGCGGGCGGCCTTTCAGCAAATCAGCAAGGCCCCCGTTAAGGATCAGTATGTGCTGTCGTCAGCGCAAAAACGCCTCTACTTTCTGCACCAGCTTAACCCAGACTCATCTGCGTATGACCTGCGCCAGCTTATGGAGTTTGAGGGGCCGCTGGATGTTGACAGGCTGGCGCGTGCCTACTCACAGCTTATAGATAGACATGAGCCCCTGCGCACCGCCTTCAAAATGATTGATGGCGAGCCTGTGCAGGTAGTGCTACCCACGGTGCCCTTTGCCATGCAGCGCCTTACGGCCAAAGAGGCTGACCTTGACGGCACGGTAAAAAGCCTGCTGCACCCTTTTGACTTATCTGAAGCACCCCTGATGCGGGTGGGCCTGATTAGCATTGTGCCTGACAATGAGCAGGCCCAGGCGGCCAATAACCCCCGCTATGCATTGGTGCAGGTAACACATCACATCATTAGTGATGGCGTATCTGAAGGGATATACTTTAAAGATTTGCTGGCTTTATACCAGGGTGCTCAGCTACCTGTACCCGCCCTTCAGTACAAAGACTTTGCCGAATGGCAACAGGCAGAAGCCCAGCAGGCTGATATACAGCGCCAGAAGGACTTCTGGTTGCAGCAATATGCTGACGAGCCCCTGGCACTAAACCTGCCTGCTGACTTTGAACGCCCCACACAGAATAACGCCCCTGGTGCTATGCACCGGGTTAACCTTGATGCCGCCACCACGGCCAAACTACAGGCAATAGCTACCACAGAAAATGCCACCCTGTTTATGGTCATGATGGCCATATACAATGTATGGCTTGGTAAACTAAGCAACCAGCAGGATGTGGTAGTGGGCACCCCCATTGCGGGCCGCCAGCATGCTGATATCAAAGAAATACCCGGCATGTTTGTGAACACCCTGGCCATGCGCAACTACCCAAAAGGAAGGCTTACCTTCAGGGAGTTCCTGGCGCAGGTAAAAACAAATACACTTGCCGGGTTTGACAACCAGGCCTACCCGTATGAAGAGCTGGTAAATGAGTTGAAGCTGGAGCGAAACACCAACCGCAACCCGCTGTTTGATGTCATGCTGTCGTTGCAAAACTTTGGCATGGACCCTGTTGATATTGAAGGGTTTACCGTAAAGCCCATGAATGCCGAAGGTGGCCATGCGCAGTTTGACCTGTCATTAACAGTGTTTGAACGTGAGCAAGGCCTCATTTTAGACTTTGGCTATACCACTGCATTATATACCAAGGCTACCATTACCCGCTTTGCAGGGTATTTAGTACATATTATTGATGCCCTTGCTACCAGGCCAGACACCCGCCTGGCCGATGTGCAGCTTTCAACACCACAAGAACAGCGGCACCTGGTTAAGGCGTTTAATAGCACTGAACAAAACTTTGCAACCAGCCAGTCATTGGTGGCTTTGTTTGACCAACAAGCCCTGGCCACCCCCAACAATGCAGCAATCAGGTACAATAACACTGAAATAAGCTATGCCAGTGCTAAAGAAATAACCGATAACATTGCACACTACCTGCTACAGGTTGAGCAGGTAAAACCAGGCGATTTCATTGGTGTAATGATGGACAGAAGCCATCAGTTGCCGTTGGCTTTAATGGGCGTGCTCAAATCTGGTACAGCTTATGTGCCCCTGGCCACTGACTACCCCATTGAGCGTATACTGAATATACATGCCGATGCCCCTTTGAAATGTTTGCTGGTTGAAGTTGAAGTGACTGGTCTAGACCTGCCAGAGGCTATTCAGGTGGTGCAATATGAGCAGGCTCAAAAGTACCAGCTCAACAATGCCCACCTTAGCCTGCCAACAATTCACTTAAGCGCATTGGCTTATGTGCTGTTTACCTCTGGCTCAACTGGTAAGCCAAAAGGGGTAATGGTGCAACACAGTTCATTGCTAAACATCATGCTGCATCTTCAGCAGGCCTATCCATTGCAGGCTGAAGACAGCTATTTGCTTAAAACCACCTTCACCTTTGATGTATCATGTACTGAATTATTTGGCTGGTTTCTGTCAGGCGGCTCTTTAACAATATTGCCTCATGGTGATGAAGTTGATGCGCACGCTATACTAGATACAATTGCCAGGCATCAGGTAACACATGTTAACTTTGTGCCTTCCATGTTTTCGGTATTTGTTGATGCCCTGAACAACAGTAACCTTCATAAACTAAACAGCCTGCGGTACATCTTCCTGGCTGGTGAAGCCCTGCCGGCAGAACTGATCAACACCTTTGATCAATGGAACACCGGTATAGCCATTGAAAACCTGTATGGCCCAACAGAAGCTACCATATACAGCAGTAGTTATTCAGTTACCCCACAGGTAATTGAAGGCCTGCCACGCATACCAATTGGTAAGCCATTAAGCAACATACAGTTGTACATTGTAAATGAGGCTGGCTACCCGCAACCTGTGGGTGTTGCCGGCGAGCTTTGCATTGCAGGCACAGCATTGGCTAAAGGATACATCAATAACCCGGCGCTAACCAACGAAAAGTTTGTGCCCAACCCATTGAAAAAGGGGCACAAAATGTATAAGTCGGGTGATTTAGCCCGGTGGCTGGCAGATGGTAATATTGACTACCTGGGGCGTATTGACCATCAGGTAAAACTGCGCGGCTACCGGATTGAGTTAGGCGAAATAGAAAATACCCTCAGGGCACTGGAAGGCATTAGCGAAACCGCTGTGCAGGTAAGTGAGCTGTTTGGCGACAGGCAACTGCTGGCTTATTACGTAGCCAAGCAGCCCATTGATACTGAGCAGCTCAAAAGCCACCTGGCCAGGCACCTGCCAGAATACATGGTGCCTGCCCTGTTTGTGCACTTGCATAAAATGCCCCTCACAGCAAGCGGCAAGTTAAACAAGAAGGCACTGCCCCTGCCAGAGCGTGCCAAAGCCCCTGAACAGATTGTGCCACCCGCAACTGAGCTGGAAGCAAAACTGCTTACCCTGTGGGCCAGGGTATTGCAACTCAAGCCTGATGAAATAAGTACCACGGCCAACTTCTTTGAGTTGGGTGGCCATTCACTCAAAGCCGCTTACCTTGTAAACCAGATACAACACCAGTTAGGTGCTGCACTGTCTATACGTGCGTTTTTCCGTACGCCTGTTATCAAAGGGCTGGCCGCCACCTTGCAAACAACTGGCCAAAAGGTAGTGCAGTCAATACCCCCGGCACCGCAGCAGCCTCATTACCAGCTTTCGGCAGCGCAACGCAGGTTGTACTTCCTGTACCAGCTACAGCCAGCGCAATTAACCTACAACATGCCGCAGGTAGTGCGCCTGCGTGGTGAACTAAACCACCACAAAATGGCTGAGGCCTTTGGCGTATTGGTGCAAAGGCATGAATCACTGCGCACCACCTTTACCACCGTTGATGGCACCCCGTACCAGCAAATTCAAAGCGAAGTAGCCTTTGCCTTTGAGCAACATACCTGTAACGAGGCTGAAGCGGCGCAGGTAATCCGCGAATTTATCCGTCCGTTTAACCTGGCTAAGGGCCCGCTGTTCAGGGCAGCCCTCATTACGTTGGGCACTAACCACCACCTGCTGGCCATTGACCTGCACCACATCATAAACGACGGCGTGAGCCAGGAGGTGCTGTTTGCTGAATTTACCGCACTGTACCAGGGCCAGCAGCTGGAGCCATTGCAGCTGCACTACAAAGATTTTGCCGTGTGGCAACAAAGCGAGGCACAACAGGCCGTGCTGCAGCAGCAGCGCAACTTCTGGGTAAATGAAGTGTATGCTGAGCCGGTAAATATCATTGAGCTGCCTGTTGACAGGCCCCGCCCTGAAGTTACTGACCACACCGGGCACAGCCTGAACCTTTTACTGAAGGGTGATTTAACCCAGCAACTGCGTCAGCTGGCCCAGCGGCAGGGTACCACCCTCTATATGGTGCTGTTTACGGCATACAACCTGTTGCTGTCACGATTGGGCAACCAGGCAGATGTAATTGTGGGCGCGCCCGTGGCTGGTCGCACACATGCTGATGTTGAAGGCATGATAGGCATGTTTGTCAACACCCTGCCGGTGCGCAACCATATTGGGGGCAACCTGAACTTTACTGAATTGCTGCAGCAGGTAAGTGAACGTACTGTGGCCAGCTTTGACCATCAGGATTACCCCTACGAAGCGTTGATTGATGCCCTGAAGCTGCCCCGTGATACGGGCCGCAACCCGCTGTTTGATGTGCTGTTTAACTATTTACAGGCAGGCAACGGCAGCAACGCCCTGGCGGGCATTGCCGCTGAAGGCTATGTGGCTGATAATGAGGTGGCCAAGTTTGACCTGACCCTGACAGTAACTGAAGGGCCCGACACCCTGCAGCTTAACTTCAACTACGCCACCGCTTTATTTGAGCGGGCTACCATTGAACGCTTTGCCAGTTACCTGAACCATATACTGGCTACTGTTGTAGCCAACCCTGCCATTAGCCTGGGGGCCATTAACCTGATTGATGCCGCAGCGCAACAGCAGCTCATGGCCAACTTTAACCAGACCCTGGCCAGCTTTGAAGCAGGCACGGTGCTGCAAGTATTTGAGCAGCAAGCTGCCGCAACCCCCAATAATGTGGCCTTAAGGCATGGTGCCACTACCACCACCTATACCCAGCTGAACCAGCAGGCCACCCAAATGGCGGCCTACCTGGTAGCAGAGGCCGGTATACAGCCAGGCCAACTGGTGGGTATAATGCTGAACCGCGAACCGCTAATGGTCACCACCCTGTATG
>CAZXTW010000297.1:0-7264 GCA_964643525.1 uncultured Roseivirgaceae bacterium | reverse complement strand
TACCTTGGCATTTACCTCATCAGTAAGGCCGTTTTCTTTAATGTATAGCTCACATTGCTGGTCAATGGCGGCATTCATAAAAAAGGCATTGAGTATGGCCGCCGGACCGTTAATGGTCATAGACACCGAGGTGCGGGGGTCGGCCAGGTTAAAGCCAGAGTACAGCTTTTTGGCATCATCAAGGCAGCAGATAGATACGCCAGAGTTACCGATTTTACCGTATATGTCGGGCCTGAAGCCAGGGTCGTTGCCGTACAACGTCACTGAATCAAAAGCGGTAGAAAGGCGCTTGGCCGGCATATCGGCACTAACGTAGTGAAAGCGCTTGTTGGTACGCTCGGGGCCACCCTCGCCAGCAAACATGCGGGTGAGGTCTTCACCCTCACGCTTAAACGGAAATACGCCGCTGGTAAACGGAAACTCGCCCGGTACATTTTCCTGCAGGTTCCAGTACAGTACATCGCCCCAGGCCTCATAGCGGGGCAGGCTTACCTTGGGTATCTGGCTGCCCGATAGTGAGGTGCTATGGGTAGGTACCTTAATTTCTTTATCGCGTACCTTATACACAAAGTGCTGGCCCTGATACTGGCCCTTCTTTTTGGGCCAAAGGTCTATAATTTGTTTGTTGTGCGGGTCAAGATCAAGCGCTACCTTATCGCGGGCAGCCTCTAACTGCTGCACCAGCTCATCACCTGCGCCCTGCTGGCGCACTGTGTCAAGGGCCTGCTCCATGCCATACAGGCGTTGGGCCACCTGCTTTTGTGCCTGGGCCCAGGTATCGTAATCGCGAACGGTATCTGCAATTTCTGACAGGTAGCGGGTGCGCTTGGGGGGTATGATGTAAATCTTTTCCGACATCTCATCGGTTACTTCAAACGTGCTTTGCAGCTCGGCACCCGTGCGCTGCACCAACAGGTCCATAATAGACCGGTACAGGCTGTTCATGCCGGGGTCGTTAAACTGCGAGGCTATGGTACCGAAAATAGGCAGGCTTTCATCGGTAGCATCCCACAGGTTGTGGTTGCGCTTGTATTGCTTACGCACGTCTCTGATGGCATCCAGCGCCCCACGCTTATCAAACTTATTCAGGGCAATGATGTCGGCAAAGTCTAACATATCAATCTTTTCAAGCTGGGTGGCAGCGCCGTATTCGGGCGTCATCACATACAGCGACATGTCAGAGTGCTCGGTAATTTCAGTGTCAGATTGGCCAATGCCTGAGGTTTCAAGCACCACCAGGTCAAAGCCGGCGGCTTTGACAATGTTTACAGCCTCCTGCACATAGCGCGAAAGGGCCAGGTTGCTTTGCCTGGTAGCCAACGAGCGCATGTATACGCGGTTGTTGTTAATGGCATTCATCCTGATGCGGTCGCCCAGCAGGGCACCGCCCGTTTTGCGCTTAGAGGGGTCTACTGATATAATGGCAATAGTCTTATCTTCAAAATCAAGCAAAAAGCGGCGTACCAGCTCATCTACCAATGATGATTTACCAGCCCCACCAGTACCGGTAATGCCCAACACTGGCACCTTCACGTCTTTCTCAATTTCGTTTACCTGATCAAGCATGGGCTTGTTTTGCTCAGGAAAGTTCTCTGCAGCGCTAATGAGGCGGGCAATGGCTTTGTGCTCTTTGGCTGGCAGTGCCTTTAGCTGGCCGTTGAGCTGCTGGCCCAGGGGGAAGTCACTTTGTTGCACCAGGTCATTAATCATACCCTGCAGGCCCAGGTCGCGGCCATCGTCGGGCGAGTAAATACGGGTAATACCGTACTGGTGCAGTTCGTCAATTTCTTCAGGCAGTATGGTACCCCCACCGCCACCAAATATTTTAATATGGCCAGCACCCCGCTCATTAAGCAGGTCATACATGTATTTAAAATACTCGACGTGCCCACCCTGGTAGGAGGTCAGGGCAATAGACTGGGCATCTTCCTGGATGGCACAATTCACGATTTCATCTACCGAGCGGTTATGGCCCAGGTGGATTACCTCTACGCCGGTGCTTTGTATGATGCGCCGCATGATGTTAATAGCGGCATCGTGACCATCAAACAATGAGGCTGCCGTAACAATTCTGATATGATTTTTGGGCTGGTAAGGAGTATTCACTACTGCTGCCATATGTAGTATGTTGTTTTCTCTAAATCAAAACAAAAGTAGCCAATCTTTACCCATTTGCCTAACGGTAGCTAGCTTGAGTAATGTACCGTGTTGGAAGTATGTTTTGAATACAACTGAAGTACAATTGATTGTTTTGGCAAAAAGTTAGTTAAGGTGGGTAACCTTTTGGCAACCTGAGATATTCTATTACACAATTAGCCAGATAAAACAATCAATTCCTTATTACATAAAATACACAATTCATGAAAACTGAGCCCCTTCACGCTACTGCAACAAACCAGAATGAGCAGCACGTTACACTTACAATTGTTAAAAACAGCCACGAGCAGCAAGCACCTGCCAAAGTGGTGCCACTGCACCAGCCGAAGCCAGAGGCCGATGCCGAAACCACCGGCCCAAGGCAAGCTTTGCTTCAGGGCGAGCAGGCAGCCAAAGGTGAATACAGGTACTTAATGCCTGCCTACCCCTGCCACCCTTTTAAAGCCGCCAGCTATGAACCATATGAGTTAACCAGGTTTATTGATAACCCACCTGCCAACCAGGCAGAAGAGCGGTATGCCCCACTAAGCAAAGCCTCTATTAAAAGTACTGCCTTTTGGGCCGGGCTGTAACCGCAGCCAATTTGTATTGCAGCTAAAAGAATAAGGCCTGCTGGTATGCAGTTAATTTTTATACCTCATTTTTTAGGCATCTGCTTTTTAATGTTCAGGCTGGCTTTTATTTTTGCCGTTGATTTGAACCAAACCCCCTGTAGCCATGGCCATGCTTGTTATTATAGGAATCCTTTTTGTAGCCGCAGTTGTATCACCAATTATTTTCCCTAATAAAATGGTGAGTGACGACGAGTGGGACAATAAATTCTAGTTGGAAGTTAGATTTTAGAAATTAGATGTAGGTAGAGTAATCTAGCCTACTGTATAATATTATATTGAGAGAGGTACTTACCGAGAGGTGAAGTGCCTTTTTTGTTTGTGATGGGGGGTAATGATTAGCAGGCCAGGCAAATTTTAAATGAGGGAAGAACCGGTAGCACTTAAATACCCATTGCCTCTTTTAGCCCGGCAACCTCTTGGTAGGGCACCTGATATTGCTGAGCTATTTCTTCTACTGCTTTACCAGCACGCAATGCTTTCACAATCAACTTACTTTTGTTAAAGGCATTGGCTTCTCCTTCTGCTTTACCCTCTGCTTTGCCTTCTGCTTTTCCTTCTGCTTTGCCTTTTTGTTTAAACGCCTCTGCTATGGTCATCACATCATTTTTTAATTGTGCATCAAATAAGCCTGCTACTTCAATAACGCGCTCATACTTTTCTGGTTCAGTAAAGGTAATGATATATTCAGAAACTTCGTTGAACAACTCAAACCCTTCCTGTGCTGTCTTAACCTCTCATTCTACCATCAGCTAAGCCCCAAAAACAGCGTACATTTTTAACTGTTTGTTATGCTATGAATATGAGTAAGCCACAATACACAGCACTTAGCTTTACAGGCAAAAGTTACATTTATTTACCAGCTGTTAAACAGGGCAGTATGACCTGGGCAAGCCAACAGAGGTATTTGGGCATCAATTAGTAATTAGCTACTATTTACTCATTTTAGTACCTACTCATTTGCAAATGCCAGAATTTTATAGCAGTTTTGATAGCACACATTACTACTTTTCGAATTTTGACGGATATGCATAGCAAGGCTAAGCCGTTTTGATTGTATTGTCTTTAGTATTCTAAACAGAGCAGCATTTTATTAAACAGTAACCAACTATCTGACTAGGCTTTCAGCCATAGCCAGGATGATATTCCTTTGAATTTTCTGAAACAGAACTAAATCATAAACCAAAAAATACAGACTTTTTATGGCAGAGATCATATTACCTGGCACCTACATTAAGGTGTTCGATGAGGGGCTCATCAGCGCAGGTGCTGTTGCCTCTGGCAACATCGGTATTGTGGGTACGGCCAATAAAGGCCCGGTGGCAGAGGTGCAAATTATAAGCAGCTTTAGCGAGGCCCGCGAAATTTTTGGCGATGCCGATGCCTGGGATGCAAAGTCAGACAACCTGACCCTGACCCGCTCGTTAGAGTTGATTTTTAACAATGGCGGCCGTACGGTGTATGCCATTCGGGCTGCGGCCCCTGCAGCCAGCAAAGCCAAGGTAACCCTTAAAAAAGGCAGCGAAAATATAGTCACTGCCGAAGCCCTGACCGCCGGTACCCATGGCAATACCATTGAGGTAGAAGTGGTAAAAGGCGAAGATGGTGAAGACGACCAGTTTATTGTAAACGACGGGCAAACGGCAGAGAAGTATGCGCTTACTGCTAATAGTGACGTCATTAACTTTAAAGCCCTGCAAGCCACGGTAAACGACCGGTCACAACTGATACGGATTACCGCAACAAAAAATGTAAAGACAGATGCCATACCAGCTACAGCCCTTACAGGCGGTGCCAATGGCGAGAAGGTAACCACCGCCGAGCTAAAGAACGGCCTGCAACTGCTGGAAAATGACATTATTAATATAGTAGTACTGGCCGGGCAGGATACCAGTAACGCCAGCCTACTGGCCGCCCATATTAAACGCACTGCCGAAAATAAACGTGAGCGCATTGCCGTGATAGGTAAAGAGTGTAGGTGCCGCCCCCGGCAGCGAAACCAACCACCAGGTAAACAGCGACCGCCTGATTGTAGCCGCCCCCGGCATAAAAACCAAAAGTGTAAACCCACAAACCCGTAAAGAAACCACTATAGAACTGCCCGCCGCCTATATGGCTGCTGCTGTGGCCGGGTTAATTGCTTCATTGCCAGTACAGGCCAGCCCCACCAATAAGATACTGGCCATTTCGGGCCTGACCGATGTGTACAACACCGGTAAGCTTGAAAAGCTGGTGCAAAGCAGGGCCCTGGCCGTAGAGCAGAAAGAGGGCTACCGCGTAGTAAAGGGCATTACCTCAGCCACCAATACCGCCTGGCACCAGATAACCACCCGCCGCATTGTTGACTATGCCATTTACGGCATCCGCTCGGGCTGTAACCCCTACATTGGCAAGCTGAATAATGAACGTGTGCGGGGTGCCATGAAGGCCACCCTTGATGCCTTTTTAACCAGAATGGTAAACGATGAGGCACTGATAAGCTATGAACTGGATGTAACCGCCACCAGGGCTGAGCAGATTCAGGGCATAGTGCAGGTAAGCATGACGCTACGCCCGGCGTTTAGCATTGATTTCATTAAGGTAAGTATGTATTTAGGTTAATAACGGTATAAAGACAAAAACATGCCTAATCAAGATATTTTTACCGGCTCTGACGCTACGTTGGTGCTGGCTGTTGATGACAACACAGCAGAAGAAGGCAAAATTGCTGACGAGCTGCTGAATGAATACGAGCTATCAAGCATTGTGGGTGAGCTAAAAGAGGTGCGCGTTAACGTGCAGACTGATTTACGGGCCTACCATGCTATTGGCCAGCGCCATGCCTCGCAGTTGCGCACTGGTAATATTACCGTAAAAGGCAGTGCCGAGCGCGCTCATATTAATGGCGCACTGATACGGCTGTTGCTGGGCCAGGGGGCGGCTACCCCACCGCCTACAGCAGGCATTGTGCAACCTACCTTTAATATGGTACTAAACCTGAAAAACCCGGCACTGCCTGAGAACAGCAGCAAGCTGGTGCTGTTTGGTGTTAAGTTTGACAGCTGGAGCTTTAGCCTGCCTGAAGATGATTTTGTGATGGAAGAGGTATCGTTCCAGGCCCTGCGCATTGCCCAGGAAGATGCCGGCAATTAACCCCAAGCCCATAACCCACAACAGCATACTTTAACCATTTAATCTGGAATGCAACCCCTGCTGAACCAACAAGAAGAGGTTTTTACGGTAACCATACCGGCCAATGTGCTACAGCCTGCCAACGGGCAGTTGCACCAGGTGCAATTGAAGCCCCTGAGTGTGCATACCTTCCAGCTGATAGCCAAGGCCGCCAAAGACGACCATGCGCTGGTGCCACTGCTAATCGTAAAAGAGTCAGTAGTAAACCCAGCGCTGAACATCAACCAGATCAAAACCATGAAGGTTGGCCTGGTGCATTTCCTGATTAAAGAAATTAAAAAAATCAGTGGCCTGCCCACACCCTAACCAATGAGCCTGAGCCTTGAAGAAATTGGCCGGTCTTTGTTAGCAGACCTGGCCCCCGTGCTTGCCCTTGACATTGGCCCCACCCTGGGTGCCGAAGCATTTCATTGGCCTGCTGTGGAGCTGCCTCACCTGAAAGGGCAGGCCGATTTCTTTGCGGTATACCATAACCTGTATACCATTGAAGGGCTGCCTCTGCTTGATGAAGTGCCGCCTGCGGCTACAGACAAGCAGCAGGCGAAGCAAGCCACAGGCTTTGCCGCCCTGGCTGGGGCATTGACTGAGCAGTACCAGCCTGAACCGGCGGCACGGCCCACTGTTGTGCAGACGGAGGCTTTGAATAGTGACCGGGTGCAGCAGGAAGCTCAGAGTGATGAGGTGAAGCCAGTAATACAACAGCACCCTGAGCCTGATTCACAGCGTCACCCAGAGCATGCTACACAACGTCATTTTGAGCGTGCCAAAGAATCCCTAGACGATGGAATACAGCCTCCTGCTATGTCCTACGTAGCACAACCGGTTGATAAACAAACCGAGGCTTTCCATAGTCAGCAGATGCTTCAGCAAGTTCAGCATGACCAGGTGAAGCCAACTACACAGCATCACCCTGAGCCTGAAAGCTCGTCCCGGCCCGCGGGGAAAGGGTCTGTAAACCATGGAATGCAGCCCCCTGCTAGGCAACCCGCAAAGCAACTGGCTGAAGAGCCAATGGAGGCATTGCATAGTGAACAGATGCTTCAGCAAGTTCAGCATGACCAGGTGCCGCCCGCTACACAACGCTACCCTGAGCATGAAAGCCTGTTCCGGCCCGCCGGGATAGGGTCTGTAAACCATGACATGCAGCCCCCTGCTAGGCAACCCGCAGTGCAAACGGATGGTAAACAACCCGAGGCTTTCCATAGCCAGCAGAAGCTTCAGCAAGTTGAGCATGGCGAGGCGGGGCCTGCTACGCAGCATTACCCTGAGTATGAAAGCTTGTCCCGACCAGCCAGAAAAGGGTCTGTAAACCATGGAATGCCACC